>CAMDRK010000039.1 GCA_945906715.1 Nitrospira lenta | reverse complement strand
GCCCAGTGAGCCGTAAGACGTGAATTGTTAAACGTTAAACGTTAAACGTAGAAGATTTCAGGCCATAACCACTCGATAGTTCTACGTTTTGCCCGTCGTTTTCACTGTTTGTGAGATCAACGGTTCATCGTGTTGCAGCGGAGGGACCGGCTGTGGGCAATTGGGTGATCGAGCCGGCGACCGTCGAGGCGCTGCAGGATATTTTGAAGATCGAAGAAGCTTGCTTCTCGGCCCCCTGGACGCGCAGAATGTTGGAGGCGGAACTGAGCGGCAATCCCTTTGCAAATTTTCTAGTGGCAAAGCAGATACCGCCGGGCGAAATTGGTTCCGTCTCGATTATCGGGTATCTCTGTTTCTGGGTCGTCTTCGAGGAAGTACGGCTGATGAACTTGGCGGTCATCGAGTCGATGCAGCGCAAGGGTATTGCCAGGGCCTTGGTCACACAGGCTCTGGAGGTGGGGGTGGCACAGACAGCGATGCGCGCTGTGCTTGAGGTGCGGGCTTCGAACCATGCTGCTCATGCACTCTACCGAAGTCTTGGATTTCGCGACGTGACGACCCGACCGATGTACTATACCAACCCCATTGAAGATGCCTTGTTGATGGAACTGGATCCGATTGTGTCGGGGTCGGTTTCATTGACGGGCGAAGTCAGTCACGAGGGAGGACGTAGCAGGCCTTTGCAATAATCTCAAAGCCAGGAGGTGCGACATGCTGACAGACAGTATAGTTGCGATGATTGCGGAACAACTGCGCCAATCTAGTCACGAATTCCGTGTACTGGAAGAAGCTCATCACCGGCTGGACGTGGAATTACTCCAATTGCAGAAACGCCATGTCTTGACTCCGGCCGAAGAGCTGGCCATGAAGGATTTGCACAAAGAGAAGCTGGTGAAGAAAGACAAGATGGCCGAGATGATTCGTGTCTGGCGAGACCACGAGCTGCAGGCCGCTCCACATTGAGAGGCCTCGTCATGGGGCTGGTGTCCACCAGTAACCGGGACCAGAGTCATGGCACAGATTCTCAATCCACTTGCCGCGCATATCCAGACCGTCAAGAAGCGTCTGATCATCATCGGGGCCACGATTTTGTTGGCCCTGATGGTGTCTTTTACCTTTTCCGGCGAAATGGTCGCATGGTTGAATCGTCCGTTTCCCAACCAGTTGGTGTTCTACGGACCGACGGAGGCCTTGTTCGCCTCGATCAAAGTGTCCTTTCTTGCGGCGATCCTGGCGAGTCTGCCGGTCATCTTCTATCAGTGTTGGAAGTTTATTGAACCAGCGCTGCTCCCCAAGGAGCAACGGTGGGGCATTCCGCTGTTTGCATTGGCGGGAGCGCTCTTCGCCTTCGGTTTGATCTTTTGCAACCTCGTGATTCTCCCGCTGGTCATCAATTTCTTCGTCAGCTTCGGGATGGATCATGACATCACTCCGGAATTGAGCGTCGGCACCTACATCGATTTCAACGTCAAATTTCTCCTGATATTCGGCTGTGCGTTTGAATTGCCGCTGGTACTCACCATCCTGGCGCGGGTTGGTGTCGTTTCGGCCAAGCAGTTATCGAAGTATCGGAAACACGCGATCGTGGCTTCGTTGATTCTGTCAGCCGTCGTCACGCCGGACGCAACCCTCTTTACGATGCTCTTGATGGCCGTACCCTTGATGGTGTTGTATGAGATTGGAATTATTGGCGCACGTATCTTTGGACGGGCAGGCCCGACTGAAATCAACTTGCCGCTCGATCCGGATTTGCCGATTGGGCCGGCTGGGCAGCGGATCCTATAGAGGGGCAACGGGGTAGGGGGATAGCGGGGTAGGAATAAGGGATAGTGGGATAACGGGGTAAGGGGATACAGGGTAGGGGGCAAGGGGTAGCAGATAGATGAAGGCGCTGGCTCGGATGATAGCAATAGCCCTTGGACTAAGCCTATGGAGTGCAGGTGGGATATTGTGGGCTGCCACTCAGGCGCCCTCGCCGGTTCCCCCATCGCCGCAACAAGCTCCAGGTCATGGGGACCAGCCTCAATACGGCTCCTTCGGTCAGCAGGCCGCGAGCATCCAGGCGCTCACGTCTGTCGGGAGCGACCTGCTCTATGCCGGCTCCTTTGGCCTCGGTCTGTTTCGCAGTGAGGATCGTGGCGTCAACTGGGCAAAGTCGGGCCAGGGTGTGACCGATCCGTTTATTCTGACTCTCACCACGGGGAAAGACGGCGCGATCTATGCCGGAACTTTCCGTGGCGGGGTTTTTCGTTCCCGCGATCGAGGGAAGAGCTGGCAGGCGATCAATAATGGGCTTAAGCGCCTGGAAATCAAAGCTCTTCTTGCCGTGAGTGACGGGGTGTACGCGGGCACAAGCGATGGGGTCTATCGACTTGCTGCCGACCGCTGGTCGGTCGTGACCACCGGTTTGGACGACATCCTCGTCCATGCATTGGCTTTCTCATCCGACGGGACACTATTCGCCGGCACTTCAGGGAAAGGGATCCTGCGATTTAAGGCTCAATCGACCGGGTGGGTGCGTCAACAGCATGGGCTCAAAGATCATGAAGGCATGACGGAAAGCTTTATTCGTGTGTTGACGATCGATCCGGAGGGTGGCATCTATGCCGGCACGTTCGATGGAGGTGTTTTTTCCAGTGGCGATGGAGGAACAACTTGGCGGGCCATCAGTCGGGCGCTCCCGAACGATTCGATTCGCGGTATTCTGTTCAATAGCCGGGGGCTTTTTGTGGCGACGGGACATGGCATTTTCAAAACGATCGACAAAGGAAGGCAATGGCTTCCGCTCAACAATGGGTTGACGAGCATGGCTATCCAAGTCTTGATCGAGTCCGGCGCCGGAGTGCTCTATGCCGGCACAAGCGACGGGGCATTCCGAAGCGACGACGACGGGAGGACGTGGAATCCAATCAATCAGGGTCTTGAGGGGGGGCAGGCTCCGGCACCCTTCAATTTTCGCTAACCAAGAAAGGGTAGAGACGATGGCAGAGCCGACAGAAAAAACACGAGCCACCATTTCCATCAGCAACAAGGGAAGTCAGGTGGGCGAGATTGTTCTGAGATTTTTTCACGATGTGGCGCCGGGGCATGTAAAGAACTTCACAAAGTTGGCCCAGGAAGGTTTCTATAACGGCACGACATTTCATCGGGTCATTCCCGGCTTCATGATCCAGGGTGGCGACCCCAACAGCAAGAATTCTGACCGTGCGTCGCACGGCATGGGGGGGCCGGGACACAAGGTGAAGGCCGAGTTCAACAGCAAGCCGCACAAGCGAGGGGTGGTCTCCATGGCGCGTTCGAACGATCCGGACAGCGCCGGCTCGCAGTTTTTCATCTGCGTTGCAGACGCGAACTTTCTCGATTGGCAGTACACGGCGTTCGGTGAAGTCGTCAGTGGAATGGATGTGGCGGACAAGGTGGTCGGCATGAAACGCGACGGCCGGGACAATCCCCTCGAACGGGTCGAGATGACGGTCACGATCACGGATTAAAGTGCTGAGTGCTGAGAAATGAGTGCTGAGTACAAAAAAAGAAAAAACAACAGATCGTGGGTGCCGAGACTGATCTCCTACTCAGCACTCAGCACTCAGCTCTCAGCGCTGCTATTCCTGTCCGCGTGCGCCATTCCTATCGTGCCCTATCGTGCGGTCTATGAAGACCCGGTGAACTATGTTCGCCTGGAAGTTGATGATGCCGTCTTGCCGGAGTGGC
Organism: Nitrospira lenta; assembly: GCA_945906715.1. Lineage (GTDB taxonomy): Bacteria > Nitrospirota > Nitrospiria > Nitrospirales > Nitrospiraceae > Palsa-1315. The sequence goes on along the minus strand of CAMDRK010000039.1, from coordinate 9,293 downwards.
CTCCCAGCGCGCATGCGCATCCCAAGGCAATGGACTCCGAGGAGGTTGCTCGCATCCTCGGAGGCATCTCGGTCAAAGAGCATCGGATCTGGCTACAGAAATGGCTGCAGGGCGAAGCGCCGCTGATGCCGGCGTTTCGTCCTGAAGAACTCACCCTCTTGTCTCGGCAGATTGCAGAGGCCTTTGCCGCAGCGAAGCCGGATGAACGCGTGACGTTTTATCTGAGTCAACCGCAAACGTCCGTCAAGCGAATCATCACCACGGGCGGATTATACGTCCACGGCACTGAGTTACATTTCATTTTGGGGAATTGGCAGATCGTCTATGGCATTCCGACCTATGGGATGATCTACGATCGGCGCTATCCCATGCGACCGACGGCCGCCAAAGGATTCGACTTGTTCTTCGAGCCAGAGGTAGCGACCATCACACAACAGCACAGCCTCTGGGACACGTTGTTAGCTAACGCGAACGACGAACTCGTGATCGATCTGACGAAAACCATCCCTAGCCCTCTCGTGTCTCAAGCAGGACGCTGAATAAACTCATCAACACGAAGAAGGTTGAGGTTCAGGCTAAGGCTGAGATAGAGAGAGTCTGATCTTCACTCAACCTCGACCTCAGCCTCAACCTTCCACTAGCGCGCCAGACCTTTCCAGCATCCGGCTGAATGTTGAGCGAGGGAAGTAGAGAATTCCCTGTCAAGACACCGACTTAGTAGATTTCATGCAGATGATTCGGTAAGATGCGAGACCAGTAGAAATGACGCAGTTACCCACCAAGGATGATCGATCCAGGGAGGAGGAGTGGTTCGAACTCGTGTTGTTGCCGCCCTGATTGTCGTTCTGCTGATCGGCGGTGGCGGTGTCGTTACGTTCTTGTCCTACCTGACCGACGACGAGTACATCAAAGATTTTTTCCTCCAGCAGCTGGAGCAGAGTATCGGACGCAAAATCGACGTCCATCGCATCAAGCTGGTCCTCAGCGACTTTCCGCGTCTTCGATTGGAATTAACGCAGGTCACGGTTCACGATCGGAATTCCGATGACGTCCTGTTATCGGCTAAGAAGCTGGATTTGGTCTTGCGGTTTCTCCCGCTGTTGCGCAAGCAGGTGGAGGGGAAGCGGTTGCTCATCGAAGAACCGACGTTAACGCTTCGGCGTGATCGCAGTGGGCACTGGAACCTCCTCGATCAGGTTGTCCAGGGGGGGGCGGCCGATCAGGACGCGATGCAGACGCTCAGCCGGATTTTCCGTATCCGGGAAGCGACGCTGGTGAAGGGGAAGTTGCTCATCATCGACGACGCACGACCAGACGGGACACGATCGATGACACTGGAGTCGGTGGAGGCATCGCTGGTCATCAGAGCGGAGCGTGGACAGGCGGATTTACACGTGTCTTCCGGTTATGCGGACGGCAAGAGCCTGTCCGGCTTCTCTCTAGGAGGGACGATCAGCGCCGCCCAACGGCAGACGATAGCGCTCAGCGATTCCTCTGCTCGGCAAACTCTACTCCAATTCGAAGGCACCATCGAAGCTGCCAATCTGAATCTTCGAGAGATGGCGGATTTCTTCGGGCCGCATCCGGCTCCGCAGCACTTGCAGGGCGCCGTCAACATGAATAGTCATGTTCGGGTTGTGCCTGGTGTCGCAGGCTATGATGTGGTCTTGTCCGGTTTATCTGCAAACCTCGAACAACTGAAGCTCACGGGCCAAGCGAGCCTTTCCGGTCTGCTGACGCCTCAACCCACGTTTGAACTGACCTTTGCGACAGCTCCAATCCAGTTGAGCCGGTTATTCGAGACCGTGGCGGCCGAATGGGTGCACCCGCAGTTGCCAGCGATAATCCAGAATCGGGAGATCGACGGGATATTGGAGGTGGTCTCGGCGACTGTTACAGGATCGTCAGTGGCAGGGCCGCAGCTGTCGTTGACAGGGGAGTTTCGCGTGAAACAGGGACAAGCCTTGATCGGAGGCGATCATATCCCTGCCAAGGATTTATCCGCGGTGGTGTTGCTCGAAACCGGACGTCTCCGGGTCTCAAATCTGAGCGGACTCTATGGCACGATCCACATGAATGAGAGCAAGGCGCTCGTCTCATTTTTAGAGGCAGGCCCATGGCTTGAAATGGACATTACCGGGGAGATGACCGCCGCAGATCTGTTGAAGTTTCTCTCGAAGACGGTCAACTCAGAACAGCTGTCGCGTGTGCTGGCTGACTCGCGTGAGGTCGAAGGCAATACCGTTCCCACTTTTCGCATGGTCGGCCCGCTCAATCAACCGGGCGGCGTCACGTTTGCCGGGGGAGAGGTTACCGTTCAGCGTGTCAGTCTGACCAATCCGTTGCTGCCCGAACGGGTGACGGCGCTGCAGGGCCGGTTTGTGTTATCTGAGGGCGGAACCCAGTTCGATCAGGTAACAGGCCATTTAGGGGATCTGGCGCTGCAGTTCAGTGGGGGCATCACCGGGGGCAGTAGCAGCGCGTTTCAGGATTTCCTGATTCGAGTCAATGGCGATGCGGGCCATATGGCGAAGTTATTGCCCTCGAACGCTATTCCAGCCGGGATGATCGAGGGCTTGGTCAATGGCGCGGTGGTATTGACCGGGCCGACGGTGTCGCCGCACATACGGGGTGAGGTCGTCCTGACCGAGTCGAAAGTGACATTGCCCGATCTGGTCGAAAAACCGATCGGAGCCCAAGCGACCTTGGAATTCGAAGGCATGATTCCACGGGCCTCCGGCGTCTTGCTCGATCGGCTTGAGCTGAACGTGCCTCCGATCCGGCTTCCGGTCAAAGGCAAGATTCAGCTGGGTGAACGGTTCTCCATCGACGCGGCGCTTTCAACCGGCACGTTGTCATTGTCCCGCGTGCCGGAATGGATTGCGAAGGGAGGGTTTGAGGCTGGGAATATTGAATTGTCGCTCGACATGAAGGGGAAGGGTCTCGACTGGAAAACCTGGAAGACCACCGGGTGGCTTGCCTTGACCAATGGTCTGATGAACGCCAAGGGAACCGAGGGCCCAATCCAGGATTTGTATATGCGGGTCCGGTTCGTGAAGAATGGCGCGGAGATCAAGCGGTTGTCGTTTCGCTTGCTCGACAGCGATGTTGCGCTGGAAGGATCGATCCGCAACTGGGTGGGGAAACCTATGATTACCGCCAAGATCGAGGCTAATCAGATGGATCTCGATCTCCTTATTCCGAAAGGCCCACGGTCGCCGATCCGAGAGTTTCTGGAAGTCCTTGCAGCCACCAGCAAGGTCCAGGCCACTGCGTCGATAGCACGGGGCCATTATAAGCATCTCAAGTTTGGGAGTCTCTCCGCCCGGATCACCATTCAAGACGGCGTGCTCGATCTGGATCGTCTATCCGGCCAATCATCCAATGGAGACGTCGCCGGGCGTATTGTGGTGCAACTGCCGCGTAAGCAGCCGGCCGACGCTGAGCTCTCGGTTCGGGCGACGGGCTTGTTGGTGGAAGATGTATTGAAACTATTTGGCCCGAAAGCCGGTGTCATCACAGGTGAAGCTCGAGTGACGGGAACGATTCGCGGCAACGGGAAGAATCCACATGGCCTGTCTCCGACATTGGACGGCAAGGTGGACATCCTGCTTGAAAATGGTCGCATCTTCAAGTCCGAGGAACGGGCGGTCTGGAAAATCATCAGCATTTTGAATCTCCCGGCCGTGCTCCAAGGGAAAGTAGATTTGGAAAAAGACGGGTTGCCCTATGACAAGATTTCAGCGAAGGTTCTCGTGCGGAACGGGCTTTTCGAGACCGAGAACCTGATCATCGATAGCCCGATCGTCAAAATTACCGCTGCCGGCAACTATGATATGCCGACGGATCAAGTCGACATGGTCTGGGCCGTCAGCCCGTTCGGTTCCTATTCGCAATTCCTGAAAACGATACCGCTCTTCGGGCGGTTGTTTGCCGGTGATCGCAAAGGCATTGCCACTGCGCTGTTTTCCGTCAAAGGGTCAATCGAGGATCCGGAAGTGACGTACCTGCCTATGAAGTCGTTTGCCACAGGCGTAACGGGTTTGGCGCAACTGGCCTTTGACATTTTGAAGAACACGCTTATGTTGCCGATCGATCTCATGACGCCTGACGAGGAGAAGGCCGATGACAAGGGCACCCTACCAACGCCTGAGCCTGTTCCATCCGCGCCTTGACCGACTTCCCCCCCCGTGCTAGATTCCGGCCAACACTTAGCATGGCCTCATCCATTTCGCACTCTCAACGCGCCACGGTCTTTATCGCTGCCAGCGAGACGGACGCCAATCTCTATTACGCGACGAAGTTTATTGCGCCGGACCCCTTTATCTATTTGGAAATTAAAGGGGAGCGAATTCTGGTGATGAGCGATCTCGAAATGGATCGGGCAAAGAGCCAATCGTCCGTCGATCGGGTGCTGTCGTATTCGGAGGTGGAGGGGCGAGCCAAGACACAAGGTATCGCCGAGCCTGGCACGGTCGAGGTGGTCCATATTCTCCTGCGAGAAGCCGGCATCACGCAGATCCTGGTCCCGGCAAACTTTCCTTTCGGCCATGCCCTTAAATTCCAGTCTTTGGGGTATCAGCTCTTTCCGAAGCGGGATCCCTTCTACGAGCAGCGTGTGGTGAAGACGGTCGAAGAAGTCTGCTATATCGAAGCCGCTCAACGCGCGACCGAACAGGCTGTTGCGGCTGCCTTCGATCTGCTGCGTCAGGCTTCAATCAATAAGGATCAGCTGTGGTTCGATGGGATACCCCTGACGTCGGAGCGGGTGAAGAAGCTGATCAATGTGAGCTTGATGGAGCGTGACTGTGTCGCTCAACATACCATCGTCGCCGGGGGAGAGCAGGCCTGCGATCCGCACAACGAAGGCAGCGGGCCATTGCCGGCTCACCGCAGTATTATTTTCGATGTATTCCCACGTTCAGCCACCAACCGGTATTTCGCCGATATGTCCAGAACCGTGGTGCGAGGGACTCCGAGTCCCGAGCTGAAGCGGCTCTATAAGACGGTCTTAGCTGCCCAAGAAGAGGCCATAACGAAAGTCAAAGACGGGGCGGACGGGAAGCGGATTCATCAAGGGATCTTGGCCAGATTTGAGAAGGCCGGGTATCAGACAGGGCTGGTGAACGGACGTATGCAGGGCTACTTTCACGGCACCGGCCACGGGGTTGGACTCGATATCCATGAAATGCCGCGCATCAGCCGCACCGGGTCTCTGCTCCAAGAGGGCCACGTCGTCACCGTCGAACCGGGCCTCTACTACCCCGGCCTTGGCGCCGTCCGTATCGAGGACATGGTGCTCGTCACCAAAGACGGTTGCCGCAATCTGACGAACTCTCCAAAGATATTCGAGTTGGGCTGACGTAGGTAAAGGGTAAAGGGTGAGGTGTTAGGGGTGAGGGGAAATTGAAAGATTTCCCTCTTTCTTGAATGTTTTTTCACCCCGCGCAGTACCCCTAACTCCTTACCCCTCACCCCTTACGGTTCACGCCTCACGTCTTCCATGCGCCTGACTTTCACAATTCAACGATTCAATCCCGAAGTCGATTCCACCGCCCATCCTCAAGAGATCCGGCTCGACGTCGGTCGCGGGATGACCGTCTTGGATGCGTTGATCCGCATCAAGAACGAGTGCGATGGGAGTTTGGCCCTTCGCTACTCCTGTCGCTCAGCGATTTGCGGTTCCTGTGCGATGACGATCAATGGCAGTGAGAAGCTGGCCTGCCGTACCTCTCTTCGCAAAGAACTTGAACGGCATGGGCACATCGCGGTCGCGCCGCTGCGCAATTTGCCGGTGATCAAGGACTTGGTTGTGGATATGGCGTCGTTCTGGAAGAAAATCCACGATGTGCATCCATGGCTGATGCCGGGGGCTCGGCCAGCGGATGATGACGTGCCTGTTCAAACACCGGTACAAGGCCGGGCCAATCCGCAGTTTCACAATGTCGATGCCTGCATCATGTGTGGCGCCTGCGTTGCAGCTTGTACGGTGCATGAAGTCTCGAAGGGGTTTGCCGGTCCTGCCGCTTTGGCGAAGGCCGATCGGTTTCTCTCCGACCAGAGAGAATCTCATTCAGCGACAAGGGCTAGACTCTCGGCGCTCCAAGATGAGGATGGGATCTGGGATTGCACACGCTGCAACTTCTGCGTGGAGGTCTGTCCGAAAGATGTCAAACCCATGGAGGCGATCATCCGGTTGCGGCGGGCCTCACTTGAACGGGGCATGACGGCGACCGGAGGCGCGCGGCATATCCTTGGCTTTACCGATCTAGTCGAGCAGCAAGGGCGTTTGAACGAAGCGGTCATGCCCTTGAAAGTGGTCGGATTCTCACCGCGCGGGCTGCTGCATATCCTGCCTCTGGGCATCAAGATGTTGCTCAAAGGGAAAGTCCCTAATCCCTTCGGACATTCGTTTCCTGGGCTCAGCCAGCTCCAGGCCTTCATCGAGCGAGTGCGCCGTGCCACGCCGCCGGTCTGATATCTATGGCATGGACCTTTCGCTTCCTTGCAGAGATTGCCCTGGCCGATATCGGTTTCGAGGCCGAGGGGGAGTCGGTGGAGGAAGTTTTTCACGGCGCCACACAGGCCGTTCTAGAAACGATGGCAACTCCTTCCACGGTATCCGGCGGTTGGGAACGTGCGATTGAACGAAGCGATCTCGATCCGTCGGCGTTGTTGTTCGATTGGTTGTCGGAGGTAGTCTATTGGAAAGACGCAGCTGGGGTGGTCTATCGGGAGGCGCCGCTCACTCTGACACGGGAAGGGGACGTTTGGCTGTTGCGCGCGCGTCTGATCGGCGCACCGGTAGATCAGCAGACACAAGAACTCCACGCCGATGTGAAAGGGGTCACGAAGCACCTCTACGAGCTCACGCAGGCAGGCGATCGATGGAAGGTACGCGTGGTGCTCGACGTATGAGAAAAGTGCTGAGTGCTGAGTGCTGAGTGAAGCACCATATGACCAGATAGACCAGACAGACGAGATAGACCAAATAGACCATCCCTGACATGAACCTCAACACCGACATGACGGTCAATCGGATTACGGACGAGATTTGGGAAATTCCCATCTCTGAAAAGCCCGGCATGTTGGTGCCGGCCAGGATTTATGCCACCAAGGGCATTCTTCAGACCATGGACTCCGGGGTTTTCGATCAGGTGACGAATGTCGCCTGCCTGCCCGGCATCAGCCGGTATGCGCTCTGTATGCCCGATGGGCATTGGGGCTATGGATTTCCGATCGGTGGAGTTGCAGCGTTTAGCGTGGATGAAGGGGTCATTTCTCCCGGCGGTGTGGGCTATGACATCAACTGTGGCATGCGGTTGATTCGGACGGACTTAACGCTGGCGGATGTGGAGCCTCACTTGGAGCGGCTGATGACCGAACTCTTTCGGAAGGTTCCGGCCGGTGTCGGGGCGAGCGGATTCGTTCGACTCTCAGGGGAGGAGTTTGGCCGGGTTATGACGCATGGGGCCAAGTGGTGTGTGGAACGGGGATACGGGTGGCATCGGGATCTTGCCCGCATGGAAGAAGGTGGCTGCATCGAAGGGGCCGATCCGTCGGTCGTCACCGACCACGCGATTAAACGAGGTATCAATCAGCTGGGGACCTTGGGATCTGGCAATCACTATCTCGAAGTCCAGGTGGTCTCGAACGAACAGATATTCGATCCGGTCACGGCAGCGGCGCTCGGCATTACCGGTAACGAGCAGATCGTCGTGATGGTCCATTGCGGTTCACGCGGGTTCGGCCATCAGGTGGCGAGCGATTATCTCAAGCGGTTTGAAAAGGCCATTCGCCACTACGGCATCACCGTGAAGGATCAGCAGCTGGCCTGTGCGCCGTTTCGATCTCCCGAAGGGCAGGAGTATTTTTCCGCCATGAATTGTGCCGCGAACACGGCCTTTGCCAATCGCCAAGTCATCACGCACCAGATTCGGGAGGCCTTTGCGACGGTCTTCGGCCAGTATGCCGAATCATTGGGGATGGAGTTGGTCTATGACGTGGCGCATAACATCGCCAAAGTCGAACGGTATCCGGAAGGGGATCTGGTCGTGCATCGCAAAGGAGCGACCAGGGCATTCGGGCCAGGGAGTCCTGAGTTGCCGGAAGAGTTTCGACAGACAGGCCAGCCGGTCATCTGCGGGGGTTCGATGGAGACCGGCTCATACTTATTGGTGGGAACTGACCAGGCAGTGCGTGACACGTTTGGATCGACGATGCACGGGGCCGGGCGAACGATGTCGCGCGCGCAAGCGAAAAAAACCTTTCGCGGTGCAGAGCTGCAGCAGCAGATGAAACAGCGCGGGATCCTGGTCAAGGCCGTGTCGATGTCGGGCCTCGCGGAGGAGGCAGGCCTGGCCTACAAAAATATATCTGAGGTGGTTGAATCGGTTGATCGTGCAGGAATTACAAAAAAGGTGGCGGAATTGCGCCCGATAGGGAATATAAAGGGGTAGCAGTCCACTGTTTTGCATGGTGCGATGATGGAACAACGACAGAACCTCCGGTTTCCTGTTAAATTTCGCAGTTCGTTTTCTTCCGTCGGCATGGTCGGCGGAGAGGGCCGCGTCGCCGACCTCTCCACCAGGGGTTGTCGCATCGAAAGTTCCATCGATGTCCAGCCAGGCGCCTCTCTGGAGGTCCAGATCATGACGATAGAGGACAAACCCCCGATTCAGATTCAGGCGGCGATTGTCCGGTGGAGCAGAGAGCAGCAGTTCGGCCTTGAGTTCGAGGTGATTACTCCGACAGAATGGTCCCACCTTCAGGACACAGTAAAGCAGATCGAACTGGAGCCCTATGAACGGGACAGGCAGGCTGCCGAACTTCGCGAATCTTCTTGAGTCTGAGTAGAACGAATCTCCCCCTCATCAGTGCGTAATTCCTAAAATAGATTGCCAGAAGTGAACGATCTGCTAACGTCATGACGACGTGAGCGGTCTGTGCGGGCGCAGTCGTGAATGCCGCATGGCCGGTCAAGCGGGTGCCCGATTATTCAATAGGGAAAGTGCCCACTGTGTTAACGCGTGGCTCTATCTTCATCGTCGCACTGAGTATCCTCTGCGGGACGCTCCTGACATTTCTCCTGGCGCCTGATGAAGCGCAGGCGATCCCGGCCTTTGCCAGGAAATACAATACCAACTGCATGGATTGCCACACGGCGCCGCCGATGTTGAACGCCTTCGGCCAGCGGTTTCTGGAAAACGGCTATCAACTGCCAGGCACAGAAGACGGCGGTAGTACCGGCAAGAAAAAGTTTGGGGATCTGAATCTGGATGATGTGAGCCAGT
>CAMDRK010000038.1 GCA_945906715.1 Nitrospira lenta | reverse complement strand
TCGACGCGAGTTTTATAACGACTCGGTCAACCTGTACAACATCGCCATCCAACAGATCCCGACGCTCTGGGTGGCACAGGAAGTCGGATATACAGCAAGGCCGTTGCTGACAGTGGCGCCATCCGACCGCAAGGACAAGCCACTCGTTTTTGCCAATCGTAGGCAAGTGGCAGCATAGCCCACACCATTCGTTCCCACTGCGCGTGTCCAACGAATGCTGGTTCATCTGGTCTATTTGGTTTGTTTGGTTGATCGGACTGGAAATTCATCCAGAGGAACCAGACAGACCAGAAAGGCCGGCCAACCAGACAGACGCGCCCGAGCGCGTTGCGCGAGCACAGAAGATCATCAGACTCCATTCCCTCCTCTGCTCCTAGAGCACAGGACCAATAGGGCGGCATCACTCCTCCCGTAACCCGTCCACCACCGGTTGCCTTGCGGCCCAGCGTGCTGGCCAGTAGCCTGCTACCAGAGCGGCTGTAAGCGCGAGTCCTACGGCTTGCAAAATCACTCCGCCTGGAACCGTCATCTGGATCGTCCAGCCAAAGGACTGTTTGTTGATCACATGGATGAGCAGCAGGGCGAGCAGCAACCCTCCCGCAACGCCCAACGCAGCCCCGATCAATCCAAGATAAGCCGCTTCCCACAGAACTAATCGTTCCACTTGTCCCGTGCTGGCGCCGATCGCCCGCAATGCGGCAAATTCACGACGCCGCTCCAGCACAGCCGTCACCAAGGTATTCACGATTCCGAGGACGGCCACCAACACGGCAATAGCTTCAAGGACATAGGTCAAGACGAAGGAACGATCGAAGATATCGAGAATCTCCTGCCGCAACTCGTGGTTTCGGATGACCAACGGTGGGAGCGTCATTCCATCCAACCCGGCGACCTCAGTCACGATCGATTGCTTAACCCGATCGACATCGGCCCCGGCAGTCAGGTAGACAGAAAATACCGTTACCCGATCGTCGTGCCATTGTTGCTGATACCATGTTCGATCCATTACCATCTTCCCGCCGTCGGTCGCATAATCATAAAAAATCCCCTCGACGGATACGGCAGCCGGTCCCGACGGCGTGGTAATCGTGAGCTTATCCCCCTCGCGAAGCTGTAGCCGAGTCGCCAAAACTTCCGACAGGAGAGCGCCGCCGGTTTCGGCGGCTCGCCGCAAGGCCGTGCTTGAATCTCCACGAACCATCAGATACCGACTACGTTGCGCATGCAGCCGAAGGTCTCGTGACACCAAGGCCACCGGCTGACCCTCGACGCCTACATACGCCTCACGGTAGGTATCAACCGCATCAATGCCGTTAATCGCCGAGAGAGTCGAACGCCACCCCCCCGGCAAAGAGCGCGAGGCCTGCCCTGACTGCTTCCCCTGGAGCCATGATTGCGGGGCTACGATGAGATCGGCCATCACGGTCTCGTCAACCCAGAACTCGACCGTGTCACGAAAACTGCGAACCATGACAACCACTCCGATCATGATCGACAATCCCACCATCAATGCCGACACCGTCACTGCATTTCTGCCAGGATGCCGCGCCGCCTGGTCTGCCGCAATGAGCCGGAGGCTTCCTCCAACCACCATCGTCTTGCTGTCCCGCCGAAAAGGCCGCCAACCCAACGCCTTAATACACATCGGCGCAAAACAGGAGAGCGCCCCTAAGAGACAGACCGTCGCGACATAGCCAAAGAGCGGTAGCTTGCCAACCGGACCCACCAGCGAGCAGAGGCCTGCCAGTACCAACAACGCGAGACTGATCCACCCCCATAGACCGGCCCTCAGCTGATTCGTCGATTCATAGTCTCCCGGCGCCAAGGCACGAACCGTCACTGTCCGGCTGGCTTCCACACTGGGACCCAAGGCTCCCACCATCGAGACCACTGTTCCAAGCAGAACTCCTTTTGCTACTGCCGTCAATGTCACCATGTCCATCGACAAGATCAACCCGCCAGAGGTGACAGGCGCATAGAGGTCTGAGACCGTTCGGCTGACCAACGACACCAACCCCCTGGCCAGCCACACCCCGCCAAGACCGCCCAAGAGCCCGCCAAGAAGACCGAGCAGCCCGGCCTCCACGAAAAACAGGCCTGCGACCCGCCGCTCCGTCATGCCGAGCGCGCGGTAAATGCCGATCTCGCGTCTCCGTTGCGCCACAGCAAAGGCGATCGTGTTGTAGATCAAGAACACCCCGACGAGCAGCCCGACCCAGCTCATGACTGACAGATTGAGCTGGAAGGCCCACACCATGTTTTCGACCTGCTTAGTCCGTTGCGCCGGCCGTTGCACAACGATATGTGGGGGGAGAACCGCGCGCAGTGAGACGATGATGTCGTCGAGCGTTCGATCAGGCGCTGTCACCAGCTCGATCCGATCCACCCGACCAATCGATTGAAACAAGAGCTGCGCCGCAGCGATATCCATGACGGCAAGGCGATCCCAAAGGGACGAGCCTGCCGCCTCGTTATGAATGAGTCCTGCCACTCGCAGGCTGACGAGACGGCCTCCCACCATCACCTCAACAATACTGCCGACTTTCAGCCTCCAGTCAGCAGCCACCTGACGACCAAGATATAGCGCGTCCGGAGCTAGGAGCGCCTCCAGTGCATCGTTAGTTTCCTCCTGCGATAACTGAAATCCACGCGTTCCAACCTCCGCGAGTAAATCCAGCCCCAATATCTGAAGCACCTGACCACGCGCCTCCCCCTGGTTAAGCACGACCGATTCTTCAATGACCGGGACGGCGCTTATCACCCCATCCACCCTCCGGACAGCCGTGATCGTGGCTTCATCCACGCCGAAATCATGGCCTGCAATTTCCAATGTGGCAGGGCCGGCTACTGTCGTGACAGCTTGCTCGAAGGATCGCAGCACTTGAATGTTCGCCGTTCCGATAGCCACGGAGGCCAGCACCCCTAATGCCACTCCGGCAATGCTGAGCAACGTGCGAAATGGCCGCTGAAGCGCATGAGCCCGAATCAGAGCGCTATGGAGCATGAACGGCATCGTCATCGATAACTCAGCAAGATATTCAAAAGTTCCACCGGTGCCACAGGCCGTGGCGCATGAGAACGAATGGTATGTTTCGTGTATTTGCTTAAACCAAACGGCCAGATCGAGCCAGTACCAGGGCTCTGCACAAATTAGCAGTTTCGTTTACAGCAATACAGACCTTTGCTAGACTCGCGTGAGTTCAAGATTGAGAGGTAATTGATGAGCGCACGAACGGCACTGAGCCGAAAAGTCCAGCCGCTGCATGAAGAGGTCGATCCCTATCAACTCACGCCTCGACAATGCGACATTCTCCGCCTGGTGTCGATCGGGCATACGAACCGTGAGATCGCGCAGGTGCTGGAGATCAGCGTCCGCACGGTCGAAGTCCACCGATTCAACTTGATGCGACGGTTGAGTGTGAGAAACGTGGCGCAACTACTGCGACGGGCTCTACAGCTGGGCCTCCTCGCCAAGACGTTCGGTGCCAAGTAGGCCTATAATTCTTTCAGTTTTCCCCTGCAATCTTCCAACCTCGTATAACCCTTCTTGCTGAGCTGTGCCGCCAGCTCCGTTTCCAACCGTTTGAATACGCCCAGCCCCTCCTCGACCAAGACCGTCCCGATCTGCACGGCCGACGCGCCACAGAGCAGATGTTCAAAAGCATCCACGCCATTGACCACGCCGCCGGTCCCGATAATCGGCATGCGCCCTTCGAAGATTTTCCAAAAAGCCCGCACGTTGGCCAGCGCGACCGGTTTGATAATCGTGCCACCCAGTCCACCGAACCCACCCTTGGGCTTGATGACGACCTCCTCGCGCTCAGGATCGACGACGAGCCCGTTGCCGACCGAGTTAATCAGGTTGAGAAAATCGACCCCGCAACGGCCGATCACCTCTCCCATCGCTTTGTGATGGGCCGGATCGAAATAGGGAGGCAACTTGACCCCCATCGGAACCGTGATGACCTTGCGAACCAGCTTCAGCAGCCGCTCGGAAGCTTCAGCATCGTATCCGATTTGAGGTTTGCCTGGAATGTTGGGGCAGGAGAGATTGACTTCAATCAAGTCTGGCTTCGCCGCATTGATGATGGCGGCAATCGTCAGGAAATCGTCTTCACAGAGTCCCGCCACACTGGCGATGACCGGTTTCCCGAGCGTCTTCAATTCAGGGATGAGGGCCGCGTACGCCTTGTACCCGAGATTCGGCAGGCCCATGGAGTTGATGGACCCGCCGGGAAATCCATAGTACCGGGGTGTCGAGTTGCCGTCGCGAGGCTCAACCGTCATCGATTTGGTGACGATGGCTCCGGCGCGAGATCGCCCGAGCGCCAGCAATTCTTCATGCGTGACGCAGAGGGCCCCCGAAGCGTTCATCAAACAACTGGGAAATCGTACGCCGGCAATGGTGGTCGACAGATCCATCATGCGACAACCGTCACAGGCTCGTGCTGCGTTCTCGTCACAAGCTGCCCATCCTTCATGGCCCAGACATAATCGGCCGCCTCAGCAGCCGCGGCACTGTGCGTCACCAACAGTATGGTTTTGTGAAAGCGCTGAACAAGCGATCGAAGGAGGGCGATGATCTCGGCCCCATGCTGGGAATCCAAATTGCCGGTCGGCTCGTCGGCGAGAATGATCTGGGGTTGATGCACGATCGCTCGCGCAATCGCCACGCGCTGCTGTTCCCCGCCCGACAGCTCGCTGGGACGATGGTGCTTCCGTGCCGTCATTGAGACCAACTCAAGCACCTCCTCCACGCGGGCTTGGACCGATGCCCCTCGTTCCCCTCGCAGCAACAAGGGAAACCCAACATTCTCCGCTGCCGTCAACCCGGGGATCAAATGGAACGCCTGGAAGACAATCCCGACTGTTTCCCGCCTGGTCTTCGTCCAGTCGTCGCTTGTGAATCGACTGGTCGAGCGCCCTCCGAGGAGGATATCCCCCGAAGTTGGCACATCTAATCCGCCGACCAGATTGAGTAATGTGCTCTTTCCACAGCCGCTTGGACCGATAAACGCGCAGAAGTCTCCCTTCCCCACCTCGATAGAGACCCGATCGAGCCCCATAATCGTGTCTCCACCCCGCTCATAAACTTTCGATACCTGGTTCAATGTCACCATAACACTCTGCTTCTCCCACGGATGTATGATTGTGGTTCGAGGTCCGAAGTTCGAGGTTTTCGGAACCTCGAACCATGAACTTCGAACTTTGGGTCACGTGCGTCGCGCGCGCCTCATCCTGCTGCCTTCGTATATCACAACCATTTACAGGGCAACAACCTTGACAGGCGCAGTCCATTCCCATAAGAAGAAGCTCACACATCCATTGATTGGAACGCTTCCCCTGCGATGGTACGCGAAGACACCCAGAATCGGCTTAGTGGATGGTGCCGTCAGGCTCTCCGATTCGTGTTGCCGGTGGAATGCGTCGCCTGCGGCCATGCACTCTGCACCGACCCGGTCCCCTTCTTCTGCCGCGAGTGCTGGCAAACCATCCGCCAGTTCCAGGAACCAGCTTGCGCCCGCTGCGATCAGCCGTTTGTCTCACCGGCAGCCACTGCCTTTACACCGGACCATCAATGCCAGCACTGTCAAGAACGGCCACCGGACTTTCAGCGAGCCTGGACCCTCTTTCCCTACCTTCCGCCACTGCGAGACGCCATCTGCTCGTTCAAGTATCGAGGCAAACATACAATGGCCAAGCCACTCGCACACCTGATGATCAGCGCCCTACCAAGTGAAATCGATATCGATGTGATTATCCCTGTGCCCTTACACCCTACCCGTTTGCGGGCGCGTGAATTTAACCAATCGTTACTGCTGGCCGATCAACTGAGCCGTCACCTGTCCCGACCGGTTTCAGCCACAAACCTCGTCAGGACCGTCGCTACCGATCCCCAAACCACCTTATCGCGACAGGAACGGTTACGAAATCTACGGAAGGCATTTGAAATCTGTACGCCACAGGACCTCTCGGAAAAACGCATCCTCCTCGTAGATGATGTCTATACCACCGGGGCGACGCTGAACGAATGCGCGAAAACCCTAAGGAAATCAGGCGCTGGCCCCGTATTTGCCCTGACGCTGGCCAGAACTGTCGATACGGCGCTGGTGCCGGATCGCTTCTTTGCCGAACAGGCCCAACAACCCCTGACAACCATAGGAATATGATCGATGCCGTTATACGAATACCGCTGCCTCGACTGTAAGAAACGCAGCACCCACCTTGTATTGAGCCTGGCCAATCAAGCGCCGGCAGCCTGCACCCATTGCGCGAGCGAGAGGGTTGAACGAATCCTGTCACGATTTGCTTCCCCGAAATCCGAAGAGGCTCGCCTTGAAGCCTTGGCAGACCCCAGCAACCTGGCCGGGCTCGATGAGAACGATCCGCAGAGCATGACTCGATTCATGAAAAAAATGGGCGAAGAGATGGGTGAGGATCTCGGTGACGACTTCCCTGAAGCAATGGAATCAGAGGGGCCAGGCGCTATGGAATCGGACGGCACTGACAGGCTGTGACAGGCATTGTCATACATTTTCACTTGACAGATCACTCAAGTTTCCCTACCCTGGCAACAGCATCCGAGCCCTCGTGAGGCATATGTATCCCTATCAAACCAGGTTCTGCAATGGCCAAAGAGCCCAAGAGCGAGTTGATGACGGCGGAGGAGACTTGCCTCTATCTCAAGATCACCCAGCGCACGCTCTATCGTTATCTACAGAGTCGCCAGATTCCCGCCTTCAAGCTTGGAAAAGAATGGCGCTTCGTACGCTCGGATCTGGAACAGTGGATTCGCGATCGCACCAGAACCACGTTAGCGTCGTAAAGGACAGACTCCAATAATGTTCGCCGGTGAATATCTGTGCAAAGTGGATGAGAAGGGTCGGTTTATCGTCCCTTCGCCTATCCGTGAGCAGATCGAGTCGGAGGGGCAAGCCGTCATCTTTCTGAAAGGCCCGGAGGAATCGACCCTCATCTATTCTAAGAAAGAATGGGAAAAAGTCCTCGAACGGACGAAAGCCGCACTTGATGAAGACCAAAGCCGACAGTTCATGCACTTCGTCGTATCGGAAGCCGGCACATCGGAAATCGACAAAGCCGGGCGGATCCTGATTCCGGGCCGGCTCAGAAAGAATATTCCGTTGGATGAGGATCAGGAAATCATTCTGGTCGGTTTATACCACCGCATGGAAATCTGGAACCCGAGCAATTGGCGCCGTTATATCGGAAAATCTGAAGAACAATACGAGCAAAACATGTCCAAGATCCTCAATCTTCTGTAATGCTGACGCGCATGCCTACGTTTCGGCGCCCGCCCCGGATTCCCTCTTCTCCACGAGCCGTTCGCATGACCTCCTACCGGAACCCTGACAAGAAATCCGTGGTGTCACGAATCGTCCCGAAAGCGGCTCCGACCTCCCGCATGCCTGCATCCCCTTCACTTTACCCACCAACCGGAACCCATACAGTCGCCTTGACCCTCCCTGTGCCTCCCAGCGTGAACCATCAATATGCCACCGTAAATGGCCGCCGATTGATCTCTTCGGCTGGTCGTGCCTATAAGGCCCATGTAGGACAACTCGTGTGGCTCAAGTTAGCGCAGTCTACTCACCGGACCGCCCTGCTTGCACGGCTCCAGTCGGAGTGGCTCTCCCTATCCATCCGGTTCTATTTTACCTCGGCCCTACGACGAGACGTCGATGGCGGGCTCAAGATCGCGCAGGACGCCCTCTGTGAAGGGCTCGGCATCAACGACAACCGCATCGTCGAAACCCACCTCTACAAACACGTCGACAAGGACAACCCTCGGATCGAAGTGCAATTGACGCCTGCGTCCGGTTCCTAGCCTAGCCTGTATTATTCGCGAAAACTTCTGCTGTAAAAGATCGCGCCTATTCGTACCGGAGCGCTTCGATAGGATTGAGGCGAGCGGCCTTGTTGGCCGGGTACAGCCCGAAAAACAGGCCGACCACGAGTGAGAAGGAAAATGCGAGGAGAATGACGTTGCCGGAGATGATCGTCGGCCAGCCGGCAATCAACGTCGTCAACTTCGCCCCGGCAACCCCCAGCACGATACCTAATAGGCCTCCCACCAGGCTCAAGGTCATGGCCTCGATCAGGAACTGCATCATGATATGCCGGCGCTTGGCGCCCACCGCCATGCGGACCCCGATCTCTCTCGTCCGTTCCGTCACGGACACGAGCAGGATATTCATGATGCCGATCCCACCGACCAACAGGGACACGGAGGCAATGGCAAACAACATCATCGTCAAGGTCTCACTGGTGCCTTCTTGGACCTTCCCAATATCGACCTGCGTCCGGATCGTAAAATCGTCCTCCTGCTCCGTCTGAATCCGATGGCGCGACCGTAATACTTCCCGAATCTGTTCAGCCGCCATCGGCAAATCCTCGACCTGATCGGTCGAGCCGAACATCGCCCCCACAGACCCGATAAATGACGTCCCGAATACTTTTCGCTCTGCCGTGCTAAAAGGGATGAAAATCACATCGTCTTGGTCAGCCCCTTGCGCAGACTGGCCTTTCGGCGCAAGGACTCCAATGACATGGAACGGTACGTTCTTGATGCGAATCACCGCCCCCACCGGTTCCTCGCCCGGTTCAAACAGATTCCCGACGATCGTCTGGCCGATGAGCGCAACTCGGGCGGCGCTTTCCAAATCCGTCTGAGTGAAGGGCCCTCCGCTCGTAAATGACCAGTCTCGAATGGTGAGATAGCTCGGTGAGATGCCGTTAATCGGCCCGTTCCAATTTCGGTTTCCATAGATGATTTGCATGACATCGCGCTTGGCCCATCCGGTATCGGCCAGCAAAGGGATGCGCTTTTTCAGGTCCAAGGCGTCGGATACCGTGAGCGTCATGGCGCTCCCTTGACTCCCTCGTACGCCGCTCGCGGAGGTCACCCCGGGGAAAATGACAATAACGTTTGTGCCCATCGTCGCAATTTGCGCTTGCACGGCCCGTTTGGCGCCCTCGCCGATACTCACCATCGCAATGACCGCCGCCACACCGATGACGATCCCCAGCATCGTGAGGCCGGCTCGCATCCGATTCCGAGCCAAGATCCGCAACGCGGTCAAAATAGTGAGCCACACAAACGCCGACATCTAGCCCCCAACTGGAATGGCCGTTGGCCGCTCTTTGGTCACACGGTCGCTTAGCACTTGTCCATCTTTGATCACGATCTCCCGCGCGGCAAAAGCTGCAACATCCACTTCGTGCGTCACCAAGATGATCGTAATCCCTTCATCGCGATTCAGCGTTTCCAGAATTTTCATGATTTCTTGGCTCGACTGAGTGTCCAGGTTACCGGTCGGTTCATCGGCAAGGAGCAACGAGGGTGACGTGACCAACGCCCGTGCAATCGCCACTCGCTGTTGCTGCCCTCCGGACAACTGGGTGGGATAATGGTGCTCTCTCCCCTGCAACCCCACGCGGCCTAATGCCGCTGCAGCCTGCGCCCGTTGCTCTTTGAGCGAGAGCCCCCGATAAAACAGCGGAAGCTGCGCATTTTCGAGCGCGCTGGTTCTGGGAATGAGATTGAAGCTCTGAAAGACAAACCCGATCTGCTGATTACGGATCCCGGCCAACTGATCGGGCTTCAGATTGCCCGCCTCTATCCCGTTCAGCCGATACCGCCCCTTCGTCGGTTGGTCGAGGCAGCCAAGGATATTCATGAGGGTGGACTTACCTGACCCGGAAGACCCCATGATGGCAACGAACTCACCCTGCTCAATCGTGAGACTGAGGCCGCGCAACGCGTGGACCTCCATGTCGCCGACCCGATAGATCTTCCAGACATCTTCGCATTCGATCAGTGGATTCATTGATAGTACTCGTGAGGTGTGAGGCGTAAGGCATGAGGCGCAAGCCATGGGAGAAAGGCACGACCAGAAGTTCGAAGTTCAAGGCTCGACGTTCTGGAAACCTCGAACTTCGAACTCTAGCCCATTTTGGTTGGGTCACGTGCGACGAAATCCGCTTCATGGGTGGTTACATTCCGCGATTGCGCGTGGAGCCCCGCTGTCCGCCGCTCCCAAACCCTGGCGGCAGATCGCTTCCACCCCGCTCGCCTTTCGGTCGTTCGATCCCTACAACCACCAATGCCCCTTCAGACAATTCTTCCGACACAATTTCCGTTGCCAACCCATCAGAAATACCCGTTTGGACATGAAGGGGGTCGAGTTCCCCGGTCGGGCCTAGTTTCCAAATGGTGCGGCTTGGCATCATAGTCCCTTTGCCGGCTCCTGCCGCCTGCTCTGAGCCCTTGGCTTTGGCCGGCTTACCACCGGCCGTGCGGTCGGATGGACCAGCAGTCGGGGGGGTGAAGCGCAACGCGGAATTTGGGACTTTCAGCACTGCGTCCCTTTGAGCAACAACGATGGAAACATTCGCTGTCATCCCCGGCTTCAGACGGAGATCATGGTTATCGACGCTGACCACCACGTTATAGGTCACCACATTTTGCACATTGATCGGTGCAAGACGAACCTGGCGGATCGTGCCGGCAAATTGATGGCCTGGGTAGGCATCGACAGTGAAGGTTGTTTCCTTCCCTTCGGCGATCCCCCCGATATCCGACTCGCTGACGTTGGTGTCGACCTGCATCTTCGTTAAATCGAGCGCGATCAAGAAAAGGTTCGGTGTGGCAAAACTGGCTGCAATCGTTTGACCGACCTCCACGTTTCTGGCAACTACAATCCCGTTCACCGGCGAGCGAATGACGGTGTACTTCAAATCCAACTCCGCGGCGTTCAGCGCCGCCTCGGACTGTTTCACTTGCGCCCCTGCCACGTTCACCTGCGCCTCAGCCGCTTGAAAATTCGTCGATGCGACGTCAACGTCGTTCTGAGAGACAAACTCCTGCGCCACCAATGATTTCACCCGATCCAACTCACGCTTGCGTTGGGCCAGATCGGTTCTAGCTCGTGCGACATTCGCTTTCGACATTTCAAGGTTACTGGCAGATTGATCGCGGCGGGCTTTGAATGGTTCGGGGTCGATCATGGCCACGATATCGCCGGCTTTGACCACCGAATTAAAGTCAGCATGCAGGCTCTTGATCATGCCCGACACCTGCGTCCCAACCTGAACTGAGACGACGGGATTGATCGTTCCCGTCGCAGTTACGAGCGAAATAACGGGGCCTCGTTCTACCGCAGCGCTCCGATATCGAACAGCGACTTTGCGTTCCCCATTGAAGAAGACATAGCCCCCAATCGTTAATCCAACGACTAGGACACTGATGATCATGACGGCACGGCGCATCAACTCATTCTCCAATTCCTTCACCGACTTAAAATGTATTGTATCAACAAGGCTGAAGGGAATACACAACCACAATACGGCTCCACAAAAGCAAACAGGCCGCCCGCCTTTCGACGGACAGCCTGTCAGGCAACCGGACTATCGCTCTAATTAGGGGCTGACGCTGATGCGCTCCTTGATCAAATCGAAGGTCTCTTTGGGGACGACGTTTTTGGCTACCAGTTCACCCTTCACCCGATACGGACGATTCGTCACAATACGCTCTGCCACATCTTTGGAGAGACCGAGCACCAACACCATATCGCCTGCAGACGCCTTATTGATGTTCATGGAAGAAGCCATGGACGGAGAGGCCTTCGTCGCCAATGGCGCAGGCGCCCCTGCAGGAGCAGGGATCGAGGACGGCACGGGAGATGCTCCGCCCCCTGTCACGGAACGTGACTGATCTTTCAACTCTTTCTGATAGCGAGCAACCAGGGACTTGAGCGTTTCGTTATGCTGCTTCAAATCCTCATATTCATGACGCACCGCCCGATTCTGAAAAGACAGCTGCTTCACACGATCTTCGAGTTCCTTGGTCCGGCCCTCGACAGTTCCGCGCTCCTTATCTCGGCCATGTTGAATGCGCTCAAGCTCGTCGCGCGCAGCCTGGGTTTCGTTCCCGAACTTCACATTGAGATCCTTGAGTGTCTTGACTTGCTGCTCCAAGGCATTCTTCTGCGTGCGTGTTCGCTCCAACTCCAAATTCGCCGACTCGACGTCGACCATCGCCTCTTCATATTTTTTCGAACTGACACAGCCGACCATTGCGACTGCACCGATCATGACAACCGCCGCCATCCACACTGATTTCATGCGAGCCTCCCCCTACTGAGCGTAGTTGCTGCAACAGATGCCGACCACTGCCGTTCATCCGGCATGCCTGCCGGTATGAAAGGGTGATACCACACCCATACGTATGATGTTGGGTGTATGCCATGCCTTCCATTTTGTCAATAGATTTGCTGCTCCTCCTCCGTCACCGATCATCGTAAAAGTCCGTGGTAAATCGTTTCCTTGCTTGACGGACTGTTGCCACTTTGTGAATATGATCGAGGCTCACCGGCTAGACGCAACCTAGCTCAGAAAGTCATCACATGAACGAATGGGGCCCTGGTCTCGCCACGATCTTGGGTATCGTGGAGGGACTGACAGAGTTTCTACCAGTCTCGTCGACCGGCCACTTAATTCTCGTCGGCCATGTCCTTGGATTTGAGGGGGAACTCGCTTCCAGCGCCGAGATTTCGATCCAACTTGGGGCCATCCTGGCCGTCATCGCCTATGAACGGCACAAACTCGCATCCATGATCGGACATGCAAGCCGGGAACAGCGGGACGTCTCCGCCATGATCCGAAAACGAGGAACAGCCCCCTGGTCGACAGTCCTAAGAACCTCATGGGCAACTCACAAGAATCTCTGGTTTCTCATTGGACTCGGTCTCGCTTTCTTACCGGCCGCTGGAATCGGATTCCTGACTCATAACTGGATTAAAAACCATCTCTTTACGCCTCAAACTGTGGCTGTTTCCTCCATCGTCGGGGGCCTGATTATTCTCGCCGTCGAAGCGCGTCGTAGCCAAGCACAGGTCCAGCAACTCGAACAGGTAAGCCTGATCTCGGCGTTCTGGATCGGCCTGGCCCAGTGCGCCTCATTACTCCCCGGCATGTCCCGATCCGGCTCCACGATCATCGGAGGGCTCTTGGTAGGATTGGACCGGAAAGTTGCGACGGAGTACTCATTTTTTCTCGCCCTTCCCACCCTCATCGTCGCGACCTGCTATCAAATGTGGAAATCACGGGACGTCTTCCAGCAAGACGACTATCTGGCCCTCGGGATCGGGATGCTCGTGTCGTTCGTCGTCGCCTGGATTGTCATTGCAGCTTTTCTGACGTTTGTGAAACGGCACACCCTCCGACCCTTTGCCTACTACCGCATACTCATGGGCATCGTTGTCTTCTATATCTTTGGCTTTTAGCAGGATGCTCGTTCATTTTATCTGTTCGGTCTATCTGGTTTGTTTGGTTGAACGAAACTAACCAGATGAACCAAATCAACCAGACAAACAAAACAAACCAAATGAACTAGGGCGTGTTAACACTAACGGCCATTTTTATGCGATACTGCGCACATGGAAATCACCGACGCACAGTATCGCCACATCGCGCCATGGTTGCCGACGCCACGCGGCAACGTCACGCTCGACAATCTGCAGGTGCTGAACGCCATCC
>CAMDRK010000037.1 GCA_945906715.1 Nitrospira lenta | reverse complement strand
TTGGTGAAGACGTTGTAGTCCAGATTGCCGGCTTTGATGTCGCCCGAGGGAAGGATGATATTGGCGGCTTTCACGGATTTGACGACGTCGAGGATCGAGAGGCTCCGGGCGTTCAACAGCGCCGGGTCGAGGTTGATGTTGATTTGGCGGATCTTTCCGCCTTCCACGGTGGCGGCTGCGACGTTGGCGATCTGTTCAATCTGCGGGGCAATCGTATTGGAGGCCAGATCGTATAGAGCCCGTTCGTCGAGGTCGTCGCTGGAGACCGTTACGAGAGAGACAGGGATATTGGAGACGTCGAACTTGACGATGAAGGGTTGCAGAATGCCCGGAGGAAGGCTGTTGAGAATTTGGGTAACGCGTTGCATCACCTCCATCTGGCCGACATTAATGTCCGCGCCCCAGTTGAACCAGATCTGCACGGCGCCGATGCCCTGCTTGGAAAACGACTCGACATGTTCGACGTTCGACGCAGAGCTGACGGCTTTCTCGATGGGATAGACGACACTCTGTTCGATGTCGAGCGGCGGCGCGCCTTTATAGATGACCCCGACGAAGGCAACGGGCACTTGAATCTGTGGAAAGAGATCTACCGGCAGCCGCTGGACGGAAGTAGCACCCAGGATCACCATAGCCAAGGACAGCATCAGGATGCCGATGCCATTACGAAGTGCGAGGAGGGTCAGCCACATGATGGATGTGCTGAGTGCTGGGTGCTGGGTGTTGGGTACGAGATCATTTTAAGCCTATCCAAAAACACTTCCGCGTTGTCTGCATTTTCAACTCAGCACTCAAAACTCAGAACTCAGAACTGAGTGAGGGGTTGCGTCTGCACGGGACTGCCGTCGTGCACGAGATCTTTCCCGGAGACGATCACCTGCTCCGACCCGTCCAAGCCCTTGGTGATCTCTACCCGGTTCTCGTCGCGGACTCCGATTTCCACCGGCACCCGCCAGGCCTTTTCTTCGCGCACAATGTAGACATATTGGGAGTCTTCCAGCCGGCTTACTGCGTCGAGGGGAATCTGAATCGCGTTTCGATGGGCACCGACCAGAACCTCTACTCGGGCGAACATGCCGCCCTTCAAGACATGATCTTTGTTGGGGAGATCCACCTCGATCGTCATCGTGCGGGTGGCCCGGTTCAGCGCCTGGACGATGCGGGTGACTGTGCCTTCGAAGATGCGATTGGGATAAGCCTCGGCGCGAACTTCCGCCTTTTGGCCTACCTGGATGAGCGGGACGTCTTTCTCCACGACCTCGATCAGAATGCGGACCGTCTGGATCTCATGGAGGGTGAGAATCCCACGCGAGATAGTAGAGGTGCCGGCAGTTGTTCCGCTGACATAGGAACCGAGATCGAGGTTGCGCTCGGCCACATAGCCCGCAAAGGGCGCACGGATATACGAGTAGGCCAAGTTCGTCTCAGCCTGCGCCAGGGCAACCTCCATTTGCTGAACCTGTGCGCGGAGCGAGTCGAGCGCCGCCGCCGCCGCGTCGTACGCGACCTGGGCGTTATCCAGATCTTGCTGCGAGACGAATTGGTCTTTGATCAATGCTTGCATTCGATTGAGCGTGAGGGTTGTATTACGGACGCTGGCATCCTGCTGTGAGACTCGCGCTTTGGCTGCAGCCAGGTTTGCCTTGGCCTGGTCGACGGCATGCCGATAATCCGAGTGGTCGATCTCGATCAGAAGCTGGTTGGTTTTGACCAGATCGCCTTTGTCGACATAGATTTTTGCGATATAGCCGTTCACCCGTGAGAACAAATTGACCGACTGGTTGGGAGTGATGTCGGCGGTATAGGTGAGTCGAATGTCGAGATCTTGTTTCAGCGGCGCCACGGTAGCGACGGTGATGATGCGGGATTTGCGGGCATCGGTCTTGGCGCCGCTGCTGAGACGAAACACGACGAGGGCCGTGATCGCAAAGAAAATGATAACCCCGAGCGTGACAATCGGATGTTGTTTCAGGGGGTTCATCGCGACCGCCTCCCTGGCCCCTTATGGTCGGCCGGCGTCTTGATCAGTCCGCTCAGGAAGAGGTCGACATAGGTTGCCACCGTGTCTTCATGGGATTGATGCATCGGGACTCCGAATATCTCATGGAGCAGACGATGATGGACGACCATGCCGATGAACGCGCGGGCCGCCAGGAGGGGATCGACCGGACGAAATGCGCCATCTTCAATCCTTGTACGGATATATGCGGCAAGGTGGTCATAGAACACCTTGTGGTGCTTGCCGAAGAACATGTCGGATAGTTCGTGCCCTTCCAGCGCACTGAATAAGAGGAGTCGTAAGAGTGTTGAATCGACGCCGGGGCGAATGCGATAGCTCGCAATCATTGTAAACACACGATGGTCGTCGTGTGTTTTGGCTGCAGCCTCCACTGCGTCGAGCAGTTCGTTGACGGTCACTTTTTCTGCCAGGATTGCGGCGTAAAGCGTTCGTTTCGTCGGGAAATACTTGAAGACCAGCGCCTCACTCACGCCCGCCGCTTTGGCAATTTCTTTTGTGGTGGTGCCGTTGAACCCTTTTCCGGCGAAGAGTGATGCGGCTGCCACGATGAGGCTGGCCTGACGGTCGCGCGCCGAAGCCCGCTGCCCGTTCCCGTTCGTGGTCTGTGTCGTCCGTTTCTTCATGGTAAGTGAGTGCTTACTCACCTGAATCCTAGCATGCAGCGATTCCAAGGGGCAAGCATTGGACAGGAACTGCACGCGAGTTGTTTTGGCAGGGTGTATGCGGCTTCGGTGCTGTCGTGGCTGGTGATGAATGTGGAAGCAATGTTCAAGCCGTTTCCCTTTCATCGGAGGCGCTTGACAGGAAAAACAATCTGCGTATAAGCCGGAATCTTCGCGAGGCGGCTCTAGCAGGATACTGAACAAGCCGCTCCTAGAAACCGTAAAACGTTAGACATGAAAGGTGAAACGTGGGATTGCCGAGTACCTTGCCTCGCGCGGCAGATCTCGTTCCATGTCTGTTACTAAGAGCTAGCTAGTCCACATTATTCATGACGGTTCGTGGCGAAATCGCGTAGTCGCCACGCGAGACAGGCGCGCGGAGCTGCGAGGGAGGGAGGCATACTTGAAACAGTATGTTGACCGACCGAGCGGCGAGCCCGCCTGCCTGGACGCCGGGCCACCGCGTCCAGGCTTGTGGCAGCGGCGAATCTGCGATTGGAGCAGAAGTGTTCATGAATAATGCGGGCTAAGGCAAGGATTTCAGCTGTGGCCGCCGTGGGCGGGAATGGTCCTGGATGGTGAGCGAAGGGGGCTTGCCTTTGAGTGTGGGCCGGTTCATCTGTTTCCAAATGAAATGGCGAAGCCGGGACTGCTCTCGCGCCATGATGTGAAGAAATTCGATTCCGTATTCGTTTTCCGCAGCCCAGATCACCCGAAACTCCGAGATGAGAACCAGACGGGATGTCTCAGGGATTGTCAGGTAGAGAGCCCGGAAATGTCCTATGGGCAACTCCTGCGTACTGCGGAGTTTGCACCCGCGCTCGGAGAGATCAAGGGCTACTCCATCGCCGATCTGTCTGAAGCGATCTGCTGCTGCAAAGCGAGCCATGATCTGCACAGGGATCCGTCGGGCCACCCTGCGGGCAGTGGTATGAACTGAGGGATGAGCCGCCACTCCCTTGTCTATCCGCCGTCGTCCGATCATTGGTTCTCGTTGTAGCAGGCGAATATTTTAGTCGGAATATGCGAGATTCGAACGCAAGAAGTACGAGAGCCGGTTTCGTTCCCGTAGGTTCATCTTGAGGATCTCGACCCCAAACCGACGTCCTGAAGCCCCAGCCACCTTCGTTTCCATTACCCAGGCCACCGTCGCTTCCATTATAAACAGGGGATCTTGTCCATCTGGGAGGTAGAGAAAGATTGTAAGGTCCATCCCCTGCTTGACCGAGGCATTGCCGCGAATACCCAATCCCGTGGGCGAGAGATCCGTGACCATGCCATCGCCCATGAGAACCTCGCCACGATGGTCTTGGGCTGAGTACATCAACCCGAATTCTATCGAGGGGCGGGGGTTTTGCCTCCGATTGGCCACTTCCGTCACAGACTGAAGCCCGTTGCTAGATGCGACCTGTTGTCGTCTCATGAGGACACCTCCTTGTTCTTGCTCTGGTCTCAGATGCCTCCGTTGTGGACTGAGAGGATGACCGAGTTCATAAGAAGAACCGCAGACGATTCTTTTGCTCCAATGTCAGGGACTCCATCTCCACCCCAAATTGAGATCCTTCAACCCAGGAGACCCGGCACTGGGTAATGCAGAATCGCTCTTCCATTCCTGGAAGGTCGATGAAGAGAGTCACTTTCATGCCGAGTTTGACCGATTGATTCCCGCGAATGCCGATTCCGTTCGATGAGAGGTCGCCGGCAACGCCGTCACCGATCAGCATCTGGCCAATGTCCATGCCGGAATATAGCAAAGAGAAGAATGTCGGGGTACGGATGCCATGACGACGATCGGGTTGCCCAGGGGGGGCCGCTACTGCGGTAGTAATGGGCGCGATGGTATGAGAATCCATGACCCCTCCGTGGCGTCAGATCGACGTTTAGACGATGCGGAATGCTGCCCGTCGATCCTTCAGAGATGACAGCCTGATATGTCTCAATATCACTTCTTGCAGCCGTCTCCGATCTTCTGCGGACATCTTGGGGAATCGGACGGCAAACGAGTCTCTGGAAATTCGGGAGACGATGGCGTCAGTGAGACGCATCGGATCCTGTCCATCCTTAAGGTCTAGGAACAGAGTGAGAGTGTTACCTATCGGGCACGGAGCTGCGCTCAAGATCTTGCAGCCTGTTTTGGAGAGGTCTTTCAGGGTTGCCTCTCCTGTGACGACTCGTGCGCCTACCTGGCTGGAGTAGCGGATTCGGCACCACATTGAAACTCGTTCGGCGTAGCGCCCATCCAGAAGCGAATGAGATTTCTGGCTTTTGACCCTCAAGAGTGGGTGGGGCAGCGTCATTTGGTTTTCCCTCTGTGGTTCCGCCGCGGATCCTCTACTTTCCTCGACAGGCTGAGGATACCGCATCCGGGAGTTTCGGCCATCCCTCATGAGGGGGGGGGTAGGGGCTCCACCAGAAGGGGGAGTTGGGTCTAAGGGATCAATTGGCAGGGGCTTAGCAGGAAAGCCGCAGGAGACAGGTGAGACTGGCGGGAAAGGCGAGACGGGCGACGGTTCGATGTCCGGAGTTCGAGGTTTTTGGAACTTCGGACCCTGAACGTCGAACGTCGAGTCGTGCCTGTCGCGCGCGTGGAAAACTGGCAGCCTTTTTGAGCATCCCGCTAAAAGCTTTGGATGGTTAGGCGAGGTGACGACTATTAGTTAGAACACGGTGTCTGTGTTGCTGTCGGTCATCTTTCGGCGGAGCTGCTGGCTCTCGAAGAAGATGATGCCGCGATCGGTACCGATCTCGTAGCGGAGTTTCACGTCGGTTTCGAACCCGGTCCAGCTAAAGAATTTGACGGGGCCGCTGGCGATCTGACCTGGTGTGCGGTCGAGCGGGCCGTAGAGGGATTGAAGATAGGCAAGGATCTGGTCGTGGGTAGTCTTGCCTTGGTAGCGGACAGTCACACGCGTGAGCTTGCCTTCGACGGTGACGAATCGCATGGAGTCAACCTTCGCTGGGCCTAGCGAAGGAATCCCGGTCTTCAGCTCATAGGTTTGTGACCGACCGGCGTCCTCGACTTTCATGAAGCTGTCGGTTTCCAAAAATGTTGCCCCCCAGGGGATTCCCTCGAACCCATTTGGATCGTTCTGCATCGGCACGGCTGATGCCGGGGCGCCATGCAGGATGAGCGAGAAGAAAAGGGCGATGGGGGAAATGTAGCGGACCCAATGGGTTGTGCGGGGGCGGCGAGGCATGTTATTCCGCCGAATCGCTGATATGGTCGTTGAATAGAGGAGCCAGGGTGCGACTGTCGATGAAGATGAATCCCCTCTCCGTGTTCGCATGGTACGTCACGCTGATTTCGGTATCGGTCCCGCGCCACGTATATTGCTGATTGAGGCCCCGCATCATCTGCCCTTGGATGCGCTCAAGGGAACCGAACTGTCGCTCCAGGTAGGCAAGGATTTGTTTGTGCCGACCCTCGCCTTGATAGTGAATGGTCACGCGGGCGAACTGCCCGCCGACAGATAACAGCAGGAGGCTCTCGACCGGGATTCCGGCATACGATGGCGGGCCCTCTTTCAATCGGTATTCATTCACATGCGGACCTGCTCTGGCCACTTCCAAGTCTGGCCGCGTGGCCAAGGCAATGCCCCAGGCCAGGCTCTGAAAACCCTTCGGGTCATTCATCATCGGCACCGCATGGGCTAGAAAAGGGAGGCCCATACAAAGCAGGAGGCACAATAGGACAAGGTATCTGCCCGCGTGATGCTTCTGTTGCCCGATCATGCCAGAACGCTACCATGGCCGATTATTAGGGTGCAACTCTCTTAGTTTTGTTGAGAATCGCGTGGGGCATAGCTTATAATGCGCGCGCTTTTCCATGTGCGGAGTGGCGAGGAACTGACCGGATGATTGAGAGCGATACGTTTGTCCAAGCCCTGCAAGATATTGGGGTGGATTTCTTTACGGGGGTTCCGGACTCGATTCTGGGAGGCATTATTGCGGAGTTGATGGAGCGGCGTCTCTATACCCCGGCAGTGCGTGAGGACGAAGCCGTAGCCATGGCAGCCGGAGCCTATATGTCCGGCAAGATTCCCGCCGTGTTGATGCAGAATTCCGGGCTAGGGACATCGCTCAATACGCTCATTTCCCTCAACTACATCTATCAGCAACCCTGCATCCTGATCGTGTCCTGGCGGGGCCAAGGCGGCAACGATGCGCCGGAGCATCTGGTGATGGGCGAAGTCATGCCGCAGTTTCTCGATACGATGAAGATTCCTCATCGCACGCTGACGGAAAAGACGGCCATCGACGATCTGAAGTGGGTAGCCGAGACGTTTATGCAAAAGCGAATTCCTGTAGCGTTGAATATCACAAAGGGTGTCGTGAAGGGATTGCACCCTTAGCGGCGTGAGGGGTAAGGGGTGAGGGGGCGATGAAGGAGCAGGATCGATGAGGCCGGAGCAGGGGACCATGCAGAGTCGGGCCATGGCGATGGCTGCATTGTTGGAATTGCTTACCGACCAGCCTGTCATCATTTGTAATGGATTTCCGTCTCGTGAGGCGCAAAAGATCGCCGATAGGCCGACTCATTTCTACATGATCGGTTCGATGGGGTCGGCGGCGGCGATTGCGTTGGGCGTGGCGTTGTCGAAGCCGAATAAACAAGTGATCGTGTTCGACGGCGACGGGAACGTCCTCATGGGCATGGGAACGCTTGCGACAGTGGGGGCGCTGAAGCCGAAGAACTTCATTCACGTGGTGTTCGACAACGAAGTCTATGGCACGACCGGCAATCAGCCGACGATTTCCAACGTGGTCCCACTTGAGAAGGTGGCGAAGGCGGCAGGGTATGTAAACGTTGAACGAGTACGGGAACGTGAAGACCTCGTCTACGAGTTCAAGGACATGCTGAAGAAAGATGGGCCGAGCATGTTGCTGGTGAAAGTCAACGAGATGGTGGAAGATGCCGGGCGCGTGATGCTCGATCCGCCGGATATTACGAAACGGTTCATGCAGGCAATCCGGAACTCGTGAGGGGTAAGGCGTAAGGGGTGGGGGGTGAGGGGAAGAAAGACGAAATGATCTTATTGAATCCAGGACCGGTGAATGTGTCGGAGCGGGTGCGGCAAGCGCTGGTGCGTCCCGATGTCTGCCATCGGGAGTCGGAATTTACCGAACTCCTGCACGGGATTCAGGCGAAGTTGCTGAAGCTCTTTGTGCCTGGAGCGGAATCAGATTATGCCGCCGTGGTGTTGACCGGATCTGGTACTGCGGCAGTCGAGTCCGCCGTGATGTCGTCGCTCCCGCCCGGCAAACGGATGCTGGTACTCAATAATGGCGTATACGGCGAACGTATTTCCCAGATGGCCGGCCTCTATCGTCTGGGCGTGTCTGAGCTTAAATACGATTGGACGACAAGACCGGATCCTGAACGGTTGCGGCTCGCACTGCGGCAACATCCGGAAGCGCATGCGGTCGCCATGGTCCATCACGAAACGACCACCGGGCTCATCAATCCAGTCAAGGAGATCGCGGCTGTCGTGGACAGCCAGAACCGGGTGTTCATTCTCGACGCGGTCAGCGCCTTGGCAGGCGAGCCGTTGGATATCGCTGGGTCTCATATCTATATGGTGGCAGGTACAGCGGGAAAGTGCATTCAGGGATTCCCCGGTGTGTCCTTCGTGCTCGTCCGCAAGGGATTTCTGGAGCGGATGCGCGGCTATCCCAGACGGTCGATCTATCTTCACATCACTCAATATGTGGATGACCAGGGCCTTGGGACGATTCCGTTCACGCCGGCAGTGCAGGTCTATTACGCATTCGACGAAGCGTTGAATGAACTCATGGAGGAAGGGGTTGCCAAGCGGATCCAGCGGTATAAGAAGGTCGCGACCTTGATTCGAGACCGTATGACGAAACTTGGCGTGAATCCGCTCTTGACCCCGGACAAACTATCCAACACAATCACCGCCTATCATCTTCCCGAAGGCGTGACCTATCAGTTGCTGCATGATCGACTAAAAAAAGAGGGCTACGTGATCTATGCAGGCCAAGGCCAACTCCAGAGCCAAATTTTCCGCGTCGCAAACATGGGCGCGCTCACGGAAGCGCAGTTGGTTGGATTTCTGGACGCATTCGAACGGGTCTGTGGCACGGCATGAAAGCCGTCATCCTCGCAGCCGGAGTCGGGAAGCGCCTGTGGCAGGTCACGCAACATCGCCCGAAGTGCCTGATCGAGATCGGCGGGCAGACCCTCTTGCAGCGCTACCTCACATCGCTTCGGAGCGTCGGCATTCATTGTGCCGATATAGTGGTGGGCTACAAACAAGAGATGATTCGCGTGGCTGTGGCCGCGAATTCTTGTGGTGTTCGCGTGAATTTCCTTGTGAATGAGGAGTTCCATCGCGGCAGCATTTCTTCGCTCTGGATTGCGCGTACCGCGTTGGATGACGACGCGATCGTCATGGATGCAGACGTGCTCTTCCATCAAGAGATCTTGCGTCGCCTGGTACAATCCCCCTATGAGAACGCGCTGCTTATGGATGATGCTGTCAAACAGACCGGGGAAGAGTGCATGGTTGTGGTCGAAGGCGGGCGCGTGATTGCGCTGACGAAAACAATGCCCCTGCACTACGACTATGCCGGAGAAGGCGTGGGGTTTCTCAAGGTTCGGCATGCCGATGCGCCGCATGTCGTGGCGTCGCTCAAGACTCATGTGGATCGCGAAGCCTGGCAGATGGAATATGAAGATGCGCTCGTGGGATTTTTCCGCGATGTCAAAGTGGGACATGAGAAGATCGGTGGACTTCCCTGGACCGAAATCGATTTTGTGGAAGATGTGACGAAAGCGGAACGGGATGTGTTGCCGAAACTCTAAAAGCGGGGGTAGTGGGGTAACGGGGTAAATGGGATATTGGTTCTTAGGGTGGCGGGATGATCAGCCATTATGAGTGAGAGTATAGTTCAGAGACAGGCGGGCCTTCAGGGATTGAGTACGGCGATTCTCTTGCCGTCAGTGAGCCTGTTCGGCGAAGCGACCGGGCTGTATGCCGATGAGGTGGGTCCGCTTACGAGCGTGGTGGGAATCGGCCTGTTTCAGCGGACGGTGTTGACGCTGCAGCGAGCCGGCATTCGACAGCTCATGGTGTTGGTCGGACCGGAAGAGGAGCAGCTGAAACAGGCGTTGGGTAAAGGGCCACGCCTGACCATTCCCGTGCGCTGGATGCCGATTCGGGAGTTTCCTCTGGACGATCCCCGCACCTGGGAATCGCTGGCCGCTGAAGTTCGCGGCTTCTGTCTCTTGTCCGGTGTGCAGGGGGTGTTCGCGAGTGCCTTGATCGAGAGCCTGCGGCACGAAGTACAGGAGGGCCAGGCGATCATCGTGGCTCGGGCCGCTAGCGTGCGAGATCGGCAGCCCCGCCGGCAGAGTTTACGCGTGAAGGT
Organism: Nitrospira lenta; assembly: GCA_945906715.1. Taxonomy (GTDB): domain Bacteria; phylum Nitrospirota; class Nitrospiria; order Nitrospirales; family Nitrospiraceae; genus Palsa-1315. The sequence continues at coordinate 3,549 of CAMDRK010000037.1, read as the reverse complement.
ACAGGCTGGACGGCTCCGTTCGATCACATCGAGACAGGACGACGCAGCGCTGGTGGCGGCTGACCTGGTTGTCCTTCCGGCCAATCTCATGAGCGCTGCCGGCGGACAAGGCGACGTGGAAACCGGCACGATGCCGATTCGTCGATGGCTTGAACGGGCCGCGGTGGACGGGCATGTGCGGGTGCTGTCCATGGAGACGAACCGGTCCCATTGGTATCAGGACGTGCGCGATGCCGCCGATGTACGGGCCGCTGAGGTGAAGCTCTTCAATTCACTCAAGGGCGAGTTCGAAGGCTTCGTCGACCGGTTCTTCAATCGGAAGATCTCCCGCTGGTTCACGCGCATCTTTCTCGCCGTAGGTTTGTCGCCGAATGTCATTACGATTCTGGCGGCGCTGATTGGATTGGCCGCGGCCGCCGGCTTCGGCGTCGGGACCTACAGCGCCGGCATCGTGGCCGCGTTGTTGTTTCAACTGGCGGCAGTCATCGACTGTTGCGATGGTGAAGTGGCGAGGCTCACGTTCACCGAATCGCCGTTCGGGGCCTGGCTCGATATCGCGATGGACAACGTAGTGCATATGGCGATTTTTGCCGGTATTGCGGTGGGCTCCTATCTGAGTATGGCCGGGGACGACGGTGCATGGGTCCCTCTGGCCCTGGGGTCGGCAGCGGTATTGGGAAATGGCCTCTCGTTCTGGCTCGTCACCCGCGCACAAAAAATTAAGTCCGCGAGCGGATGGAAGACACCGGTGCAGGCTGCCTGGTCGGACTTCATGCTCAAGAACGTCGCGAGCCGCGACTTCTCCGTCATCGTGCTGACGTTTGCGGTGATCGGCAAGCTTGATTGGTTCCTCTGGATGGCGGCGATCGGATCCATGGTATTCTCGCTTCTGATGTTGTGGGTCATCAGGCCGTCCGCCACCACCCGTGCTTAACAGGTGGGCAGGGAGCGGCCAGGTGCCCTTCTTGCTCGCAGAACGCGCACGAGAAACGGTGCTCGTTCGATGCGCGCAGTAAAGGGCAACCTTGGCCACTCCCTTGCTGGAGGGGTGGGAAAAAAGATACGCTCCGCTACAACCTGTCTGGTTGTTCTCACCGTGGATTCCTAGTCTAGCGTGCTAAAAATTTTCCTACTCGTTGTCGGTCTCCTCACCCTCGTTCTCATCGTCTGGCATATTGGCCCTGGGCAGATCTACGACGCGGCGGCGCAACTCGGGCCGGTCGCACTTCTCGTCCTGCTGATTCCTTCTGTCATCATGTATGCCGTCGAAGCCTATGGGTGGAAAGTCACGCTTGGCCCGTCGGCGAAGGCGATTCCGTTCTGGCGTGTGCTCGCGATTCGGACCGCCGGCGAAGTGGTGAACATGACGACCCCGACCGCCTATGTCGGGGGTGAGCCACTCAAGGCCTATTTGCTCAAGAAACACCATGTGCCGATGGTGGAGGGACTGGCCTCGGTCATCATTGCAAAAACGACGATGACGATTGCCGAAGTGCTCTTCATTTTGCTCGGCATCGCATTGGGGGTGTGGCTGTTAGGCGGGAACGATTCATCCGGTCACACCGTGGCTGCTGCACTCGTCAGTGTGGGCCTGCTGGCCTTCGGGACTGCGGCATTCGTGTTCGTACAGCGGCAGGGGATTTTTACGTGGTTATTGGGGTTTCTGCGGAAGATCGGGCTGAAGATCGCCTACCTTGAAGCGCGTGAAGAAAAGCTACGGTCACTGGATCAAACCATTTTGGATTTCTACCGTCACAACCGTCCGGCCTTTTATGCTTCTACCGGACTGTTCTTTCTTGGCTGGATGGCGGAAGCGTTGGAAGTGTACGTCATCGTCTATTATCTGGGCGGCCCTGCCATGGCCCTCTCTGCTATCTCCATCGGTGCCCTCTCCGTCTTCATCAAAGGAGGCACGTTCTTCATTCCCGGCAGCCTTGGGGCCCAAGATGGCGGGAATGTGCTCTTACTGAGCGCCTTTGGCTACTCCGATGTCACGGGCATTGCCTTCGCCTTACTCCGGCGGTTCCGCGAACTGGTTTGGATTGGCATTGGGCTGTTGTGCCTGGCAATGCTGGGTGGGCGCGCGGCGGTAATTCAGGAAAGTCACACGCCCGACTCGGAAATTGGTTCCTAACACCTTTTCTTTCCCCCCTTGCGGCCTTCTCAGCAACATCACACATCCTCTCTCCCGAGGGAGTCGCCAGACGGTCCTTCACTGCGCGCATCGGACGAGCACATTCTGATTGTGCGCGTTCTGCAAGCAAGAAGGATGGTCTGGCGGCTCCCTTCCCATCCCTCTGAGGCCGCGCGTTCCGTGAGCACGAAGGGCAGCCTGGTCGCTCCCGCCTCCTTTTGTGCTAGGATGCCGCGCATGTCGGCGTTAAAGCTGGTGCTTTGGGGATTTCTTGCCGTTCTTGGCTCGGTTGCGCTCGCCTTTGTTGTCGGTTTCGTCAATCCACAGGAAAAAGTGAATGGTCTCTGGCTGGTCGTGGCGGCGGCTTGTATCTATGTGTTGGCCTTTCGTTTCTATGGCCGCTGGATTTCTCGGCGTGTGGTGGAGCTGAACGATCAGCGGGTGACGCCGGCGGTGCGGTTGAATGATGGAGTCAATTTTCATCCCACCAATAAATACGTATTGTTCGGTCACCACTTTGCGGCAATTGCCGGGGCTGGACCGTTGCTGGGGCCGGTGTTGGCGGCGCAGTTCGGATTCTTGCCCGGTTTTCTCTGGCTGGTGATCGGCGCGGTGTTGGCGGGGGCGGTGCAGGACTTCATCATTCTGGTTGCGTCGATGCGGCGCAATGGCCGCTCACTTCCTGAAATTGCGCGGGATGAACTGGGTCTTGTCACTGGCACGGCGACGGCGATAGCGGTGCTGTTCATCGTGATTGTGGCGTTGGCCGGGTTGGGTTTTGCCGTCGTGAATGCGCTCTATCTGAATGCCTGGGGCACCTTCACGATTGCGATGACGATTCCCATCGGCTTGCTCATGGGCTTCTATCTTCAACGGTTCCGGCCCGGCCGGGTGGGGGAGGTCTCTCTGCTCGGTGTGGTGCTGCTGGTCGCGGCTGTGATCTTTGGGCGAGTGGTTGCTCAGTCTTCGGTTGCCGGGTGGTTCGAGTTGGAGCGAACGACGTTGGTGTGGGGACTGGCCGGCTACGGGTTTCTCGCGTCTGTCCTGCCTGGCTGGATGTTGCTCGTGCCGCGGGGCTATCTCTCTACCTTCATGAAGCTTGGGGTGGTGGTGTTGCTGGGCGTGGGCGTGGTCCTCATGGCGCCGACGATTGAGATGCCGCGCGTCACCATATTCGCAAGCGGCGGCGGGCCGATCATTCCCGGCACGCTGTTCCCCTTTCTCTTTATCACCATTGCCTGTGGAGCCGTGTCAGGCTTTCACTCTCTGGTCTCTTCAGGGACCACGCCGAAGATGATTGAGCAGGAGTCTCAGGCGACGGTCGCCTATGGGGCGATGTTGTTGGAGAGTTTTGTCGGCGTGATGGCTTTGATTGCGGCCTCAGTGTTGATTCCCGGTGATTATCTGGCGATCAA
>CAMDRK010000036.1 GCA_945906715.1 Nitrospira lenta | reverse complement strand
AGTCGAGCGGCTGGTGACCTTTCCCATCGAACAACAGGTGACCGGCGTGCCGCATCTGACGGAACTGCGATCGCTCACCAAGGTCGGATTATCGCTGATCACGATTGTGTTCGATGATCAGATGGACGTCAACCTAGCCCGCCAACTCGTACTCGAACGGTTGCTCGAAGTGCGGCAGCACTTGCCACCCGAGTCTGAACCCACGATGGCGCCGAACAGCACCGGGCTGGGAGAGGTCTATCAGTACTATGTGCAGGCTCCTTCGCATACCGCTCGGGATGCGGCAGACAAGGAATCCGACTTGATCGAACAGCGCACCGCGCAGGACTGGATCATCCGGCCGTTGCTCAAGGGTGTGCCGGAAGTGATTGATGTCAATTCGCTCGGGGGGTACGTCAAACAATACCAGGTGCTTGTCGATCCGGAACTCTTGCGCAAATACGATCTTTCGCTCAAAGATGTGTTTGCCTCCGTGGCGAGCAACAACGTGAATGCCTCAGGGAACGTGCTCGAGATGCGTGCGGAAAAATATATTGTCCGTGCTGTGGGGCTCATCCAGAAACTGAGCGACATCGAGAACATCGTCGTGAAAGAAGCGGGCGGCACTCCCGTGCACATCAGTGACATCGCGGGGGTTCAGATCGGGCATGCCATTCGCCATGGCGCCGCCGTTCTGAACGGTGAGCGCGAAGTGGTGGCAGGGATCGTGCTCATGTTGCGCGGCGGAAATGCCCGCAACGTCGTGGAAGGCCTCAAACACAAGATTGCTGAGATTCAGGACAAGGGGCTGCTGCCGCAAGGATGGCGGATCGTTCCCTTTTATGATCGCATTGAATTGATCTCCGCCGCCTTGGCCACCGTCTATAAAGCGCTGGGAGAAGGTATTCTTCTAGTGGTGATCGTGCTATTCGTGTTTCTGGGCGATACTCGGAGCGCCTTGATCGTGACGGCGACGCTCATCGTGACGCCGCTCGTGACATTCTTTGTGATGGATCGGCTGGGACTCACGGCCAATCTGATGTCCTTGGGTGGTCTGTCCATCGCGATCGGCATGATGGTCGATGCCTCTGTCGTGGTGGTGGAAAACATCCATCGGCATCTGTCGGATCCCCGTCATCAGGGCCTAACTAAACAGGCCCTCGTTCTCAATGCCGCCCAGGAGGTCGCTCGCCCCGTGGTCTTCGGTATTATTATCATCATCATTGTCTTCATGCCCATCCTCTCTTTCCAGGGCATGGAAGGCAAAATGTTCAAGCCGATGGCCTATACCATCATGATTGCCCTCCTGGTGTCGCTCATTCTGTCGATCACGCTGTCGCCAGTCTTGTGTGCCCTGACATTGCGAGCCGGGCATGACACCGATCCCTTGGTGCTCCGATGGGCCAAGCGTGCCTATCTGCCCATGCTGCGCTGGGCATTAGGACATCGGAGTGTGGTGTTGACAGCCACCGGGCTCATGTTGACGGGCAGTCTTGGCCTCTTCCCATTTTTGGGAGGAGAGTTTGTCCCCATTCTGAATGAAGGGACGATGTCCCCCATCACGATCCGATTGCCGAGTATTTCATTGGAGGAATCGATCAAGATCGAACGCGAGGTAGAGCGGGCGGTGTTGGAGTTTCCCGAAGTGCAGATGGTGGTGTCCAAAATCGGGCGAACAGAATTGGGAAACGATCCGCAAGAGCCGAATGAAAGCGATGCCGTTGCGGTGCTGCGTCCGATTAGTGAGTGGACCACGGCCTCCACCATGGAGGAATTGAAAGAACGGGTTCGCGAGCGGTTAAAACTGGTGCCCGGCGCCAACTTTCTGATCAGCCAGCCGATCCAGCAGCGAGTTGACGAATTGATTTCTGGGGTGCGCGCAGAGGCGACCGTGAAAATATTCGGGGCCGACCTGGATGCGCTACGCCAGACGGGGGAAGAGATCGCCGGCATCCTGGGCACAATTAGAGGTGTCAAAGACTTGAAAGTCGAACAACTCTTTGGCCAGCCGTACATCACGATGGACATCGATCGGGGAAAGATCGCCCGTCACGGCATCAATGTTTCGGATGTCCGCGAGGTCGTGGCCACCGCGATCGGTGGAGAAGTCGCGACCCGCGTGTATGAAGAAAATCGACGGTTTCATTTGGTCGTGCGATTTCCGGAAGAGGATCGGAACAGCATTGAGACTATTGGGGACATTCGACTCACGGCCGGCAGCGGGGCCTTCATTCCCCTCAGCGATCTCGGTACCATTCGGATGCATGAGGGACCGGGGCGTATTAATCGCGAACACCTCCAGCGGTATCTGCCAGTCAGCTTCAATACCCATGGACGGGATATCAAAAGTATTGTGGCTGAGGCGCAAGAACGGATGGCCAGGGAGATCCGGATTCCGGAGGGATACCACATCGTCTGGGGGGGATCGTTCGAGAATATGCAACGGGCAATGGCTTTAATCTGGATTATTGTTCCACTCACCATTGTGGTGATCTTCTTGCTCCTAATCTCGTCATTCTCCTCGATCAAGCAGGCCGCACTGATCATTTGCAACCTCCCATTTGCCCTCATCGGCGGTATTGTCGCCTTATGGGTGACAGGGGAATATCTGAGCGTGCCGGCCTCCGTCGGGTTCATCAATCTCTTCGGCGTGGCCGTGTTGAACGGCATCGTGTTGGTGTCCTATATGAATGCGCTTCGCCAGCAGAGTGGAATGGACGTTCAGCAGGCGGTGCTCTCCAGCTGCGAGCTGCGTCTGCGGCCCGTCTTGATGACGGCGCTGGTCGCATTACTGGGATTGGTGCCAATTGCATTGTCCCAGGGGATTGGATCGGAAGTTCAGCGGCCGCTGGCTGTCGTGGTGATCGGGGGACTCGTCAGTTCCACATTCCTCACGCTGATCGTCCTGCCGGTGCTCTACCAGTGGATCGAGGGGCGCACTGTCGTCCCGAAACCTCCAGCGAGTACCACACACGGCCATTGAATAATGGGATCGACGGTGCGAAGGCGCCTGACCGTGGACACCACGCTTACGCTTAAAACCATCAAGATCGGTAGCTCCGTCGCGAGTTCGGACGAATTCCAGGCGTCATCGATGTGACCGCGTAGGTGTTCAGAGGCTCAGGCTCCCTTGCAATCTCGCGACATTGCTCGACCATAGTGGGATTTTACGACGACATCAATATCGGCAACATCGGACAACAGCAAGGCCGATGACAAGATCAACCTGAAGATATCCTGCAATGGGGAAGACTCTGAGATAATGAAGTATGTCCCGAGGCTCGAACAGTCAGCTCACCTTGGCCCTCCAGCAGCTAAAATGAAAAAATTGCTGGTCAACATTCGACCTAATCGAGAGGCATTTTGCGCAAACAATTTTGGAAGAGGCGGCTAAACTCATGGTAGAGGCGTCAATCATCGTACTCTGTTTATTCATCAACGCGCTATTGGCGGGTGCAGAAATGGCATTTGTAGCAGTCAGCAAACCCGGGCTCCGTGAATTGGTACGTCAGGGACACAAAAAAGCTGAGCTGCTTCTCAGGCTACGAGAGCATCCGGAACGAACCTTATCTGTAATCCAGATCGGTATCACTATGGTGGCGGCCTTAGCTGGTGCCGCAGGAGGAGCAGGGGCCGAAGAAGTCTTGAGTCCGGGTATAGAGTCTTGGTTGGGTGTCACGGAAAATACAGCCGATACCATTGCCATTGGGATCATAGTGCTGCCATTGACCTACTTTACGGTAGTCATCGGCGAACTTGTTCCGAAAACTCTCGCCTTAAAACATACACTCGGGTTTGCCTTACGGGTCGCCCCTTGGCTCTCCTTCTCAGACAAGATGCTTGGTCCACTGGTGACCGTGTTGGAATGGTCCACCAAGCAGTTACTCAAACTCTTGACCCTCTGGCCCAAACGCAGTATCGAGGGCGAGGTGCGAGAACCCATCGAGGACACAGTTGAATTAGGTTCGCTTTCTAGCCAACATCGCCAATATGTCCTCAATCTCGTGGATCTTGAAACAAAACAAGTTCAAGACATCTTTCTCCCCTGGGAGCACGTCATCGCCGTAGACATGAATCAGAGTCGACAGGATGTCGAGAGCATCGTTATTTCGTCAGGCCACACGCGACTCCCTGTGATGAACGGAACAGCTGTCGCGGGAATCCTCAATACAAAAGAGTTTATTGCCCTTCAGGCTGCTGGGAGAGATGATTGGCCCTCTCTCGTTCGCCCGGTGGTGGAATTACAGGCGAAGACGCCGCTGCTCACCGGACTGAAGATGCTGCAGGATCGTCGCATCCACTTAGGAATCGTCTATGCGGGTCGAACTCGATTAGGCATCATCACCCTTGAAGATATTCTGGAAGAGGTCGTCGGCGATATCTATGATGAGGATGATGAGGGAACGTTGAAACGCATTCTCAGCACCTCGACAAAAGTCCTGGGCCATTGGTCCCAGCGTTCCTTGGATGCTTCTCGGCGTCCACCATCCTCATGATTACCGCAATCTTCCGTTTGCCCTGCTCGGCGGAATTGTTGCTTTATGGGTAACTGGGGAGTATCTGAGTGTGCCGGCCCGCCGCTGCTGGCGGTTCGCTGCTATTATCTCCCCAGGCCGTGACGAACAGGAACAGCATAAGCATGCATGAGCTGCTCTGATTGATCCCCTTTCGCATTCAACGGATTTCCAAACTGTCTCAGCAGAGGGGTTCACCCCACACTGCTGTGCTAAATTTGTGCTAAAAATCTTCAAAACCGACCGAATTAGGTAGAAGCAATGGAATCAGTAGAATGCTAGCAAACTCATGATTTTCAACGATAAACGGGGAAACCTTCGTAACATTGAGCAGTTCGAATCATTGGCCTTCTGCCACTCTTAATCAGCGGGCCGTAGGTTCAACCCCTACACGGCCCACCCAAAAGTTCTCAACGACTTCCGAATCCATCCTTACTGATGTGTTCAATGGAATGATTTCAGAATGTGTCATCTCTTAAACTAGGTCCACGCAGAAGTTAATGTTGAGCGTGGTCGGTGATTGCTGGCCCCTGATCTAACCGCTCTTGATCCGAGAACCCTTTGGGGAAATTGGCGGAAAAATGGTCATGGTTCAAACACGGGTTCAAGCCTCGGCTCCTTTCTATTGAACATGAATTGTCTGACTCCAACGCCCAGATTTGTCGGTACCGGGGACCTACGGTTAAGGAAACCCTTTTTACTACCCTCATTCAGCCTACTCAGACTCACTTGTAGGGTGTGCATGGGATGACTCCTGTCGTGATATGTAGTACCGGTGCGATGTGCTTACACTGCAGATGATGTCAAGGAATAGGTACCCATTCCGCCCGCCTGTGATACCCTTGAACGAGTCGAAAGGGACAGCGCCAGCAGACAAGGGCGGGTCATGGATATTTCGGAACATTCCCCGCGATCTGATGAAAAAGGTAACGATTGCCGCCGCGGTTGAGGGAAAGTCGATTACGGCGCTATTGATTGAAGCATAAGAGACTCGTTCGCAGGAGTTGGAGAATAAGCGCCTGCTGCCGAAAGGGAAGAATTAAGCCAATGGGAAAGACTCTTGAGTATCAGGGGTACACAATTCAGTCCGCTCCAGATCACCTGGCAGACGGTGAGAAATGGCGGCTGCGCATCTTCATCTCAGTGGACGATCACCAAGGCGTCAAAGCTCGTGAATTCTCAGCGGATGTCGTGTATGCGACGGAGCAGGAGGCCGATATCCATGGGGTTGCCTTTGGCCAACGCCTCATTGATGGGAAGGTAGAAGGTCAGTCGGTCATGGATATGAAGACGGTGGATCGCCGAGCGACGCCGCGCCTTCGTGTTCAATTCCGAACCACGTTTTCGAGTGCCACGAAGCGGGAAGGGACGGGCGTCATGCTGGATCTGTCTTCGGGCGGATGTCGCATCGAGAGTCCGGTCACTGTGGAGCCGGGCGTATTGTTGGAGCTGCGCATCTATGCGCCAGACGTCGAATGGCCGCTCATGATTGAAGCGGCAAGCGTACAGTGGGTGAGTGGCCAGACCTTCGGGCTGGCCTTCTTTCGGATCACGGTGACTGAGCAACAGCGTTTGGGGGAGGTGATCGAGGATATGATGGAGGGCGGTGAGGAGAGGGCAGACGACTCAGTCTAAATCGCTCCCCAAGAAGAGGTCAGCCGAGGAGGACTCGAACTGTCAGATTGTGCTAAAGAGCGACGAAAAGCATAGAATTCTTAGAAACCACCTCAACAGATAGAAAGCTGTTAGCTCTCGTTTAATTTATAAAAGCGAGAAACCAGACGGAAGATCAGGGTGTTAAGAAACTAGCGCTCAACGGCCTCTATCAACGCGTTGCCGTCTTCAATGCCGGCAGTGACCTTGATGGCCCACCTGATCGCTTTTGCTGGCTCTATCTCACTGATCTGGGACAGTCTGAGCTGATCGTCACGCCACTCCTTGATGCGCTCTCCCACGTCGATCGAGATGCCCTCCTCGTCGGCATCACCATTCGAACGGTCATGCTCCAACTCCAACAGGCACGAGCCGAACAACGGATCAGATCTCAGCGAAGAACAGGATCACCTGGCGCTGAACTTGACTGCGCCATCGATCTGATATAGACCAAGTTCAACTAAGTCTGGAGGAGACCCATGAAAGATCGTGCCGTCATCAATATCCATCAGGCCAAAACCCATCTGTCCTCGCTCCTGACCGAGGTGGCCAGTGGGAAAGATGTCATCATCGCCAAAGCCGGCACCCCCATTGCGAAACTCGTCCCACTGGATCGCGGCATGCCTCTTCGCAAACCTGGGTTCCTCAAGGGGAAAATCACGCTACACGCAAATTTCAATGCGCCGCTCCCGGACGAACTCTAACAGGCATTTGAGAACCCCGCATGAGAATTCTGCTCGATACCCCCACTCTATCTTTGGTGCCTGGGCAACACGCCAGAGATGACCAACACACGACGTACGCGCATTGAGCAGGATGACGAGATCTATATCAGTGCCGCCTCGATCTGGGAAGCCATCATCAAAATTGGGCTCCAGCGGATCGAGGCCAACCCTCTAGATCTGGTCGCCGGCATCCAGGGCAGTGGATTTCGAGAACTCTCCGTCACCGCCCAACACACCCTCGCCTTGCACACCCTACCCGATCATTACCGCGATCCGTTTGACCGAATCCTCATTGCCCAAGCCCTGAGTGAGCCCTTATGCCTCTATACCTCAGATCGACTGCTGCCGCCCTATTCCTCTACGATTCAACTCATCTGATCTTCGTCGCGGAGACCCCGACCCTTCAGGTCGAGGAGGAGCGCCGTTCCTGTTCTCTTGAGTGTTCGCTCGTCCCATAAGAGGATCGACACCATGACACGTCGCTGGACCTTCCGGCCTATCCCACCGAGACGCAAGCTGAACACTTTGCCCAGACGTTCGGCTGTTGCCGCCTGGTCTATAACGGCATGCTGGCCGCGCGCACCGTGGCGTTTCAGCGTGGCAAATGCCTCACCTATATAGGCACGAGCGCCAAGTTGACGGTCCTCAAGAAAGATCCGGAATTCGCATTTCTGAACGACGTGTCCTGTGTCCCTCTGCAACAAACGTTGCGGCGTCTGCAGACGGCCTTCGTGAATTTCTTCGCGAAGCGCAGTGCCTATCCGGCGTTCAAGAAGAATAAAACACGGGATAGCGCGGAATATACCCGCAGTGCCTTTCGATTCAATCGGGCATCCCAGCGACTGACACTCGCCAAACTCGGTGTGTTGCACTTACGGATCAGCCGTCGAGTCGAGATCGATCCCACGACCGTCACGGTCACCCGGCATCCTTCCGGGCGCTACTACGTCTCGATAGTGCTGGAGGTCGCAACTCCTCCCACCAAGAGAGTGAAAACTGGACAGTCGATCGGCATCGACTTCGGCATCACTCGCGTGGCCACCCTCTCGAACAGCGAGACGATTCCCAATCCCAGACATCTGTTGCAACGGACCGCGCTGTTGGTACGAGCCCAACGACGGTTGGCCAGAACAGAGAAGGGCTCCAATCGTCGGCGGAGACAAACATGTCGGGTGGCACGCCTGCATGAGAAGATTGCCGATGCACGCCGCGATAGCTTACACAAACTCAGCACGTCGTTGGTCCAACAGTTTGACTGTATCTATCTTGAAGATTTGCATCTCCGAGGCCTGGTCCAAAACCACAACCTTGCCCGTTCTCTCTCGGATGCCTCGATTGGCAGGGCGATCAGGATGATCGAGGCCAAGGCGGAAGCGGCCGGCGTCTCGGTCGTCAAGATCGATCGATGGTGTCCCAGTAGTAAGCAGTGTACGGCCTGTGGACATGTGTTGGACGCACTGCCCTTGAGCGTGCGCCGCTGGACCTGTCCACGGTGTCACGGTGAGCATGACCGCGATGTGAACGCGGCCAAGAATATTTTGGCGGTCGGGCAGACCGTGACGGCACGTGGAGGCGGTATAAGAGCCGTCCGAACTTCGGTTCGGAACGCCAGTCGCCAGCGAAACGTGAACCACACTAGGAAGAAGCATGCTATTTCCTCTTAGGAATCTCCGGCCTTCAGGCCGGAGAGGATGTCAACTGATCTCACCACACGATCACACACCATCTCGACAGATGGCATACTCTCCTCGCACCCAGACGCGTTACCTGTACGGATAATCCCTCACCTCCACCAACACCGATGGGGTCGCCTCAATAAGATCCCGCACCCGCTGCACACGACACGACGACGCACGACACACTTCTCACGAAAGAGAACATATCGATGAAACAGACTCCACGACGAACCCCTCGCGCGACCCCAACGCACTCGACTCCTTCCTCGCTCACCGAATCCACCATCCACGACCAGATACGGGTGCAGGAACACAGATCCTCCCTGGCGCCGCAGTCCCTTCGGCGCACACCATTCGCGCGCTCGTCGTATCTATCAAGGAGGCCGCGATGACAAAGCTGATGCGGGCGCAGATTGGGCGAGGGGTGGGGATCGATACCACGGTGAAATCCGCTCAAGGGATCTGGCGGGCCTTTGCCCCGCAATACGCGATGGTGATGGGACATAAAGCCGGCACGGTAAGCGATGCCCAATACATGGCGCACTATGCGCCGATCCTCGATCGCGTGCCAGCCGTCGTGTGGGACACACTCGCCGAGCGTGAGACCCAATGCTTGCTCTGTTATTGTCGAGACGGCCGATTTTGCCACAGCCATTTGATTATTGAGTATGCCGTACAGCGCTGGCCGGATCGGTTTCAAGACGGACGAGATCCCGCGCAGCTCCCGAGATGCGTATAGCGTTCATCAGACCAGGAGATCGTACTCATGGCCACACGGACCGCCCTCACATCCCCGCGCCTTCGACGTCACGACCTGATCGGATATAGCCTGACACGCATCTTCCGTGATGGCGATGGCACAACCCGAGAACATCTGGTGGGACTCTTCACGACACCCCGCTCGGCCATTCAGACCATTCGCACTAGAGGCGAAGACCTGCATGGTCTGATGTATTCCTAGAGGATGTCACTTCCAGACCTCTGATCGAGAGAGACTGGGCACGCCGTGCGCGCCACATCACCATGCACGCATTCAGCAGACCCATGCCCCACGACTCAGGAGGACGTCATGTCACGACACCATCAACACGCTCGCGCCCTCCTCTTCCTCCTGATAGCCAACCTCTCGCTCTGGATCCAGGTGTCCTCTCTTTATGCCGCCTATCCCCACACAGTCGGTCAGACCTGGACTCAGTGCCTCGACACCGCTGCGAAACGCATCCAAATCAATCCCGTCTTATTGCACGCCATTGTTCACACCGAATCGCGGGAACATCCGTGGGCGTTCGGCTGGACCGATCGGGAGGGCCTTCACCATAGCTGGTACGCCACCTCCCTTCTGCAAGCCAGGGCCATGTTTGCCCATTTATCACGTATCCAAGCTCACTTGCCTCCCGAGCACGCGCATTTCGATGTGGGCCTCACACAACTCAATAGTCGGAATATCACGCGACTGGCACGCCAGTACGATATTCGCCCTGTCGAGGTCTTGGATCCCTGCGTCAATCTCACCTTCTCTACGCAGATCCTTGAAGAGCAACTCGACCGACATGGGTACACCTGGCAGGCCATCGCAGGTTACAATGGCTCGACCAGCTATATTCCACTCGTCTGGACGAATCTCTGTCGCGTCCATCCGTATCCCGATTGTCCAGCAGCCGGCGCGCTCGCCGCTCGCCCGCATCCTCCCGCTCCCACCGACCCGCTCCGTCTGACGCGCGCCACGCCGCTCTCCTTCACCACAGAGGACACCGATTCCTCAGCGCTGGGCGACCCCCAGCCCCTCCCGCTCCCTCAACCCAGGAAGCCCCTACAAGAGCTCCGATCGCCTTCCTCGGTTAGGCACCCCTCATCCGAAACGACAGACCTGCCCTCGCTCCTGGTCAAAAGCCTCGTGCCATTCTGCATGCTGATTGCCACGATCGTGGTCATTTCCCTCGGCCTGCGCATCATCCTCTGGGCCCTGCGTGGCGTCCGCACCAGTTATCTCCTGCTGAAGGCCGTCCGAATGTCCTCCCCAGACGTCTCCCCTCGCGACTTCAAGTATACGAACACCCTACGCCACACAGCCTTGCGCGTGCCACGGAACTGATGGTCCACACTCAAGAAGAAGACCGATCCAGACCTTCGCCCAACTCCCGACCACTCCACCGCTTCGCGGATCTCTTCAAGCACACGTGTCGGCTGACACGTCCTTTACAATGTCATCCTACGGGCCGAGTGCAGTATGTCCGTATGCAATTCGAGCAGGCGGCGTTGCCGCACGTTATAGAATCTGTTCACCGAGCGCCACCACGATGCATCACTGCGTTCTGCTGGTCGCCTCTACATTCACGAGCTTGCGAGACCCGTGCGTGTGCACCCCATTCTCGCTCAGCTGCGCCATGAGCCAGCTGATTTCTCATGTCTGCTCCACTGGAGCAACAACCAGGAGGTTTTCCTATGTCAGAGTCCAACTCCCCAGCAGCCGCATCTACCCCCACGGGTTCAAAGCCCAATAAGCCGTGGAACGATCGCAATCAGTGTCGGTTCACCGGACGGCTGGGCGGCGATCTGAAGATCAACCAGACGGGCAAGAGTCCCGTAGTGACCGGCACGATCTACGTCACCAACGAATACGATTCGAATGGGGAACGGAAGAAAAATGAGGCGCGGGTCGGATTCGTCCTGTACGGAGCCGAGGCCGTCGCCTTCGCGCAGAAAGCCGGAAAAGGCGATCGCGTGGAGCTCGAAGGCCGGATCCGCGGCAACAGCTGGACGGACAAGACCGAGCAGAAGCGCTACTCGCTGGAGCTGATTGCCAATGCCACGAAAGCCGCGGTCTTGGTCAAGTTCGTGCCAAAAGAAATGCGCACCGCCGCGTAGCGTGATCGGTGACATCGGAGCCTCGAGCTGGGCTGGGGAGACCCGCCCGGCTCGACTCCATGCTTGCGCCAACATGCACACGCTGGCCACGCCTGAGACGACAGGTTACTGAACATATCGTCCACCCTCTGGCTGCTGGGGACTAATAGCAGCCGCTCCTCACTCGTCGTCAACTACCCCGCCCTGAAGGGTGGAACTTGGAAGAGCAGTGAGAAGCTCGGTTGACCAGCCTCAGTTACAGATAATCGTACCTACGCTGTAACGAAGTACAAGACGCACCCTGGGGCGCTTCCTCAACTCCAGGCTCTGCAAGCGGCAGATGCAGACACGCATAGGGTACGCACGAAACGATCTGCCGCACGGTTCAACACATCGAACCGAAGCTGCGTGGCAACATTGAACACCGTCTCCTCCAACACACCCATCGCCCTCTTGTCGTGGAGCTCCCATGTCCTTCTTTTCACACTTTCCCTTGACGACCGGCAGCCTCGGATTGCTCCTCCTCATCAACGTGAGCCCTGACGTCTCTCTCCGCTGGCGCACGTCTCACCACCACTGAGTCCCTCGCACTGGTCAGTCAGGAGTCCCCAGGCCCAGGCTCGCTCCGCTCGCACCGCTTGTCTCAGTCACTCTTTTCAGGGTACGACACACTCACGGAGGATCTGATGACTATCACCGAAGCCGCCACGCTCGCGCATGCCCATGCCCAGGCATTGCTCACGCATGTGGGCACACACGGACTCCAGGGTGTGCTCGGACGCGCTATCAATTATGGGCAGAAAGTGTCCATCACGGCGCCGACCGGGATCCGCTATCAGGCGATCCTCTATGTCGGCAAATCTGGCCCTCGGCTTGTCGCCGAAGGCCTCGCCTGGCCCGTGGAGCTCTGGCAGACCATGACCGCGCACGTCGCGGGGTCTGTCTCCGTTCCACGGCCCACGGCGCACTCCCCCATGACCATCGCCCAGGACGCCGGCAGCACGGTCATCTACGTCGATGGCTCCTATGTGGAATTAGACAACTGGCAGACCGTCGGATGGGCGTTCGAAGTCTGGCAGCAGGGGCAGTCCCTCTATCGCACAGCCGGAAGTTTTGATGCCCTCCATGCCGACGGCACCCGCAACATCGCCGGAGAATGCTATGCCGTCCTCGCCGCCCTTGAGTGGTGCGAACGCGCACGCACACAGGTTGTTCAATTCCGACATGACTACGTTGGCCTCGCACACTGGGCGCTGGGCACCTGGCAGGCCAACACTCCCATCACCCAACACTTTGCCTCCACGCTGACACGCACCGCCGTTCACATCACCTGGGTCAAAGTCGACGCCCATCGCGGCGAAGTCGGCAACACGCGCGTGGACAAAGACGCCCGGCAGGCCGCCACCTCCCGTAAACCATTCACCGATACACCCGAACTCCTTCGCGCCACACTGTTTTCGCACTAACACGAGACACTCAATTCGGAGAGACCATGTCACTACTCGACCAGATCCGACAATTCCCGAACTCATCCGCGCTGGCCCAGTCGCTACGAGCCCAGAATCCTGGATTCCACAAGACTCCGGAATTAGCCACGCTCTATAGCGACTCCATCATAAATGCCATGACACATCACGAAAATGAACAAGCCTGTCGGCTATATCGACTGGCTTTGACCGCCTAACCGCTCAGCATCGAAGGAAATCCCCTGATGCACGCCACACCCTCTCCACGCCATTACGCCCCAGACCAGACCTACGTGGATCGCTTTCAAGACAGTATTCGTCTGCTGATTCGTCGACAAGACGGCAGTCTCTATGTGTATGTTGGAATCCCAGAGACCCATCCCTTAGTGGGACACTCAATTGAACTTATCCCTCTCCCTGTCCATGGGTCACTCATCTATGGCGCCACAGGTACTGAAAATTTTCTGCCCGTTCACCTCTACTGGTGCGGTTGGGATTATGCCCACCAACACGAAAGCTTTCTGCCAGCTACCGGCCCACTCCCAGTCACCTCCTCCGATTCCTATTGGACCATTGAACGAGTCGAACAGGAAGCCATCGAAGCACTGGAATCATTTAAGGCCTTGATGCTCCTTACGGAAACCATCCTTAGAAAGGCAACACCATGAGCGCCACGGCAAGCTCATCGCCATCGGTCCGTACCACCATAGACTGAGAACGCTGTTGAACGCGCACGTTACGGCTGGCTTTACGATTTTATTTCGTACCCACTAACGGCGCACCAGTCATTAGAAGGAACAGGAGGAACCCTCTATGAGTCTCTTTCGTCTCAACTATGGCCAAGGACAACCGACGACGCCCACAATTGTGCAAACGTCGGAGC
>CAMDRK010000035.1 GCA_945906715.1 Nitrospira lenta | reverse complement strand
CCTGATCGCGCTTTCCCACAAACCGTCCGGTGTTGACGTCAATGACGGTCATCGCTTCCGTATGATCGATCACGAGATGCCCACCGGACTTGAGCCAAACTTTGCGACTGAGAGCCCGGGCCATCTCCTGCTCCACTCCCAGATGATCGAACAGACTTTCATCTTTGTCGTACAAATGAATGCGAGACGTTTGCTCCGGCGAGAATCGCTGCACGAAATCCCGAACCGCCTGGTACTCCTCACGCGAGTCGATCCATAACCGATCGACTTTTTTTCCAAAGAGATCGCGCACGACGCGGAAACTCAGGCTCAAATCGGCGTGGAGCAATGCCGGCGCCCCCTTCTGTTCACGTTTTGCCAGGATGTCCTGCCAGAGCACGTGCAAAAAGTCGACATCGGATCGCAGCTCATCTTCTTTGACCCCTTCGCTTACCGTGCGGACAATGTACCCGCAGCCAGGATGCCGCACTCGCTTCATGATGTCCTTGAGTCGAGCCCTCTCCTCGTCACGGGCTATGCGGCGGGACACACCAATATGTTCCACATTAGGCATGAACACGAGATACCGGCCAGGAAGCGACACATAGGTCGTGACCCGCGAGCCTTTCGTGCCGATGGGCCCTTTGGATATCTGCACCATCAGCTCTTGCCCTTCACTCAGTAACTGCTCAATCGGCTTGGAGCTTTGGCGACGGGGGCCCAGCATGTCCCCATCCTTATCGGCATCCTTATCGTCCTCATCCACATCGACAAGCGTGTCTCCCGACTCGGAGTCCAACGACAAATCCGACACGTGCATGAAGGCCGCCTTCGCGAGGCCGATATCCACAAATGCCGCCTGCATGCCAGGCAACACTTTCGCCACTTTTCCCTTATAAATGTTCCCGACAAAGTCCTTATGTTTTGCACGATCCCCAAAGAGATCTGTGACGACTCCGCCGTCCAACACCGCGACGCGAGTTTCCTCGCGTGCGACTGTAATCGCAATTTCCAGTCCCATACCGACTCCTTCCATTCAGTAGAACCGTCGCACCGACGTGCAGGACGAACGCGGGGAATCCCCAGGTTTCGGCCTCCACTCGACAACACGTCAGCCAGACGGTTCTCACCCTCAATATACCCTCTTGCCTCGACCCCGATTCATTCGAGACCGTGCGATGACCCCACTCGCTAAAAGAAACTCAATCGACGGCGTTTAACGTTCAGAAGCAGGCCGAGCGACGCCATCGTCATCACCGTCGCACTCCCGCCGTAGCTCATGAGCGGGAGCGGGATTCCCACGATGGGGAACATGCCCGCCGTCATGCCGATATTGATCACGACGCAAAAACTCAACATGCAAAGAATGCCGACCGCCAGCAACGCTCCGAGCTGGTCCTTCGCACGCGCAACAATTTCTAACGACAGCCAGATCAACCCGACAAACAACAGCAAGAGAACCAGCACTCCAAGAAATCCCCATTCCTCTGCAAACACCGAAAAGACAAAGTCGGTATGCCCCTCAGGCAAAAACTTCAATTGGCTTTGCGTCCCTCCGTAAAGACCCTTCCCTGTCAACTCTCCCGCTCCGATTGCAATCCGTGATTGGAGCGCATGATATCCCTTACCTCCAGGATCGTAGACCGGATCGACAAACGTCATAATGCGCTGCCGCTGATAATCATGCAATGACCCCCACATCATCTCCCAAGCGAAGGGAAACAGCATCAACGAAAACAGGAGGATGACACCCACCGCCTTCGATCGCATGCCCACCATCAACAACATCGCGGCATAGACCGCCAAGAAACTCAACCCGCTCCCGAGATCAGGCTGCTTCAGGATCAGGAGTAGCCCTGGCAGTACCAACAGCCCAGGAAGCACCACTCGTTGAAGCCAGCCTACCCGTGGCGCCTGCGAATAGTAGTGCGCCAAGGTCAAAATGAGGATCAGCTTTGCGAATTCCGATGGCTGGAACGCAAATGGCCCCATCGGAATCCATCGCTGCGCCCCTCGGCTGCTCCTGCCCTCAAACAACACAACGGCTAGTAATATTAAGATGATCGCATAGGCAGGATACGCTAACCGCGCGATACGATGATAGTCCGAGAGCCACATGACGAGAAACGCGACCGTGCCGAGCGCAATCCACACCATCTGTTTGGCGTAAAACGGGAACGCCACCCCCTGGTCATGCGTCACGCTATAAATCGACAAAACGCCGATCCCCAGAATGGCAAGAATCAGTCCAATAAAACGGAAATCGAAATTATCGAAGCCTCGGCTCATGAATACCCGATCGATCATCTTGTTCCCTGTCCTCTGTCTTCCCCTGCCTGCGCCACAGCACCATCTTTCACACCGGAAGGAGCAGGGAGATTCAACTTCACATAGGTCTCGATCAACTCTTTGGCAAGAGGCGCCGAAGCAGATCCGCCGTGGCCCATATGTTCACCCAACACCGCAACAGCAATGGTGGGGGCATCAACCGGAGCGAATGCGACAAACCAGGCATGATCGCGAAATTTCTTCGGGATATCCTTCTCCGGACCGGTGCGCAATGCCGTCATCTGGGCTGTGCCGGTTTTCCCGGCGATCGTCACCAGCGCTGACTTCGCCCGCGTAGCCGTCCCCTCTTGCACCACCCCTGCCAACGCCTCTTTAATCAACGGTAGGATTTCCGGCCGCAGCTTTAGCGTGCGCTTGGGAACCGAAGTTCGTTGTTGTAACTCTCCTGTCGCTCGATCCATCACCGCCTGGACCAATCGCGGACGGAACATGACGCCGTCGTTTGCAACGGTGCCGATTAAGCTTGCCATCTGCAGCGGAGTCACATTCACATAGCCTTGTCCGATTGATGCCGAAATCGTTTCGCCCGGCAGCCAGGCCTCATTCTTAGCCTTCCGTTTCCAAGCCTCGGAAGGTATGATCCCAATTCGTTCAGATGGGAGCTCAATCCCCGTCTCCTCTCCCAATCCAAACTGATGGGCAAAGGAAGCTATCGTTTCGATCCCCATCCGTTGCCCAACGGTGTAGAAGTAGACGTCGCACGATTGCACAAGCGCGTGCCGAAGATCTACCGAGCCGTGTCCGCCGGCTTTCCAGTCATGATACAGACGGCGACCGAACTGATATCCGCCATTGCAATGGATGGTTGTCGAGGGCGTCACAGTCTTACTTTCCAACGCTGCGGCAGCCATCATGACTTTGAAGACCGAACCAGGCGGGTACTGTCCTTGCGACGCTCGATTGTTCAAGGGGCGTCCCTCATCTTGCACGATCTCAGCCCACTGTTTCGGTGTGAGCTCTCGCGAGAGAATATTTGGATCGAACCCAGGACGGCTGGCCATAGCCAGCACATCGCCTGTCCTCGGATCGAGGGCGACGATCGCGCCTGTTTCCTCCCCCAATAGATTTTCTGCCACTTTTTGCAACCGCGCATCGATCGTGAGATACAAATCGTCCCCGGCATGCGGTTGCTCCACGACCACGGTTCGTTTCTCATGACCGATCGCATCGACTTCTATGCTCTTCTGCCCGGCCTGACCGCGCACGAGCCGATCGAAAAATTTCTCCACACCATATTGCCCGACAATGCTCCCCTGGTGGAGGTCGGCATATTCAGGTTTCTCTAACTGTTCGGGAGACACTTCTCCAACATAGCCCAATAGATGTGAGGCCGTCACTCCACCAGGATAGTTCCGCTGCGATTCGACTTGCACCATCACCCCGGGCAAGTCCACGCGGTGGGACTCAATCAACGTCGCTTCTCGAAGGGTTAAGCGATCCTTCACCTTACGCGGCAGCTGTTTACTGCCGCGAGCCGTAAGCTTCTTCCGCACAAGCGCTTCATCTAGCCCCAGGAGACTACTGATCTGACCGATGAGCAGCTCCCGATCTTTGACGTCTTCAAGCGAAACATAGAGAGTGAAGCTGGGGACATTATTCGCCAATAACACCCCGTTGCGGTCGTAGATGAGCCCTCGAGCCGGCTCCATGATGACAGAACGCGTGCGATTGTTCACCGAGAGATCGCGGTAGTAGGGGCCCTCACGAATCTGCAAGTTCCAGAGCTGCAGCCCCAGTAACGCCACAACGAGCAACAGACCAACGCGGAGAATAATCAGCCGGCGTTGGAGTTCCCCAAGTTCAGAATCGTGTAGACCAGCTGTTGCCATGCGTCACAATCAATATTCCGCCACGCCTATCACAGACCGGCTACTCGGTCCTTAGACGGGTGACATGAAACCATTGGGAGAGCAACCAATAAAGCCCCGCTCCGACCGCCCCATCGAAACAGGCCTGAGGAAGGGCGATCGCCTCGACCATCCACCACATCTGAGACATGTCGAGGTGCGTGAAGCTCACCGCGGCAAACAGCCCGCTCGCTAAAGATACCAATAATAGACCCACACCCAGTGAGATCGACGTCACCAGGGTCAGTTGCCGCCCCAGAAACCCTGCTAAGATCCCAATGCCCCCGTTCGTCAAGAGACTGAGCCAAAGTTCGCCGGCGGAAAAAAGATTCAGGACCCATCCGATCGCGAGCCCCACGAGAAGGCCTTCCAGTTCACCGGCAAAAATCCCGACAAGCGCGGCAGCCACAAGCCCCAAGTCCGGCTTGATACTCCACACACTCAGATGTGGCAGCAACGTCGTCTGCAGAGGGACGAGCACTAGTACAAGAATCAGATAGAAAAGAAATTTCACGGTGATGGTTTCCCGGTCACATCCGCTTCCGCCCCAACCTTCGTGGACTGCCCATATGACATCTGAATCACCAGCACTTCCTCCACGCGACCGACATCGACCTCCGGCATGAGCTCGGCAGACTGGAAGAGGGCGCCTTCCTGTTTATCGATGTTCGTGATCGTGCCGATCACGAGCCCTCGCGGAAAACCTCCGACAAGACCCGAGGTCACGACTCGATCACCGTCTCGGAGCGTCGACAACAACGGAATATACTTTAACCGAGCCATCCCTTGTTGAGTCCCTTCCACAATGCCTTCGTCTCTCGTCCGCTGAATGAGGCCGGGGATGGAATTACTCGGGTCAGTCACCAGGAGCACCACCGAGGACGCCCCTGTCGTCTTTACCACACGCCCGACGACACCCGCAGGCGTGACCACCCCCATGTCCGGCTTGATCCCGTCACTCTCACCCTTATTGAGAATGATGGAACGATACCGGTTCGTGGCATCACGCCCGATGACCTGAGCGGCTACCATTGTAGGGAGCGCCTGCTCCTTAAATTGCAGCAAGGCCGTCAAGCGTTCTGTCGCGGCGGAGAACTCACGCAACTGGCTATGTTGCCCCCTCAACCATTCAATTTCTTTTCGTAGTTGTTGGTTCTCTTCCTGGACCCCTTGCAATGCCACATACCGTTCCCAGCGATCGGCAATACCTGCATCGATGGAGGCAATGGCTTGAAGCGGAACTCCTACGACGTGTCCGACTGGCCCGTCCAGATACTGCAAGAGTCCTTGGATTTGATTGGGAAGCAGGAAAAGAGCCACCAGCAGAAGGGCAAAGCAGGCAAGCGCAATACGTCTGGCACTGTAGGGAGAGCGAGAATGAGCCATCCACATAAAGGAGTTAGGGATGGAACCTTATCGGTAGGTATTGGCCTGGGACATCACCGACACTTTGGCGAGCAGATCCAACTCATCGAGGATTTTCCCGACCCCCAAGACTACAGAAGTCAGAGGGTCATCCACGGTGATGATCGGCAGATTCGTCTCTTCCCGAAAGCGCGTATCCATGCCCTTCAGCAAAGATCCCCCACCCGTGAGTACGACGCCACGATCGATAATGTCGCCCGCCAACTCGGGCGGGGTATTCTCCAGTGCCACTTTAATCGCGTTGACGATTGTCCCGATCGGTTCCTGCAGCGCTTCCCGGATTTCCGCGTCATCCACCACCAGCGTACGGGGAATGCCGGAAATCAAGTCGCGCCCCTTGATCATCATGGTTTTGCGTTCTTCAAAGGGATAGGCGGATCCGATTTCGAACTTGATCCGCTCCGCCATATGTTCACCAATGAGGAGGTTATACTTCTTCTTAATGTAGTTCATGATCGCGTCGTCCATGCGATCGCCCGCGACCTTGACGGACTCGCTGTAGACGATTCCGCCGAGCGAAATGACCGCGATATCGGTCGTGCCGCCGCCGATATCGACCACCATATTGCCGGAGGGCTCGGTGATCGGAAGACCTGCGCCGATGGCTGCAGCCACCGGCTCTTCGATCAGATACACTTCGCGTGCGCCGGCTAATTCGGCCGAGTCTCGCACTGCCCGCTGCTCCACCTGCGTAATACGCGACGGCACACCGATGATGATGCGCGGACGCACGAACGCACTGCGGTTGTGCGCCTTCTGAATGAACCGCTTCAACATCTGCTCTGCCATTTCAAAGTCGGCGATCACGCCTTCTTTCATCGGCCGCACCGCAATGATGTTGCCCGGCGTGCGCCCCAACATTCGCTTCGCTTCTGTGCCGACCGCGAGCACTCGTTCGGTCTTTTTCTCAACTGCCACGACCGAGGGTTCGTTGAGCACGATCCCTTTCCCATGGACATACACGAGCGTCGACGCCGTCCCTAGGTCAATGGCCAGATCGTTTGAGAACCATCCGAAGATATCGCTCCCAAAGCCCACGATTGCTCTCCCTTCCCCTCAGATCCTGACCGCATGCATCAGTCAGGCAATGCCAGTCGCCCTGCATCCAACACCTGGGTACCGGCCACCTCGTCGCCCAGACGCCGCCCCTGCTCATTTCCAAAAACCAATACTGCTTCGAACGCTATAATTGCTGCCGCTAGAAGCCATCCTACATACGGGATGGCGAACGCTAACTGAGCGACCGCAAAAGGCAAATTGCGGATGATGGATTCTCGAAACCCTATGGCCTCACGCCGGTCAGGAAGCACCGTCTGAAGGCCGATCAACCGCTTACCGATACTGCGCCCACCGGCAAAACCGTCTGCAATGAGTATATATGCCATTCCACCAAGAAAACCTACCGGCACAAATATTTGCCCAGCGGCTGCGACGATTAAAAGATCGATCAGCTTGGCGATACCACGGTTCAGAACCTGCGCCTTGGGGTAGATTCTGCCACCGATTGAATGGACCCCACGGACCTCCTCCACGAAAAGGTCTCCTCATAATTAGTGGCAAAGTATAGCAAATCAAACTACCCAGCACAAACAAAGAACATTATCCGGCAAATCGAATATTGCGGATGATAATTCTCGCCTTCACGAGTAGGCGGTTGAACTCGATCGTGAGATCACAGAGCAAAAGAAAGGTCGTCTCTTGCCTTTCCACAGATCCCTGAGTAGAATCCGTCCATAACGAGTTTCCCGAGGAATTGTCATGCTGAAATCGATGCGCGAAGCGTCGCATAGCTATCCGTGGCTCCTCAAATCCGTCATGGGGGTCATCGCCCTCGCCTTTGTCATCACCATGGGCTGGTGGGGATTCGGTGAGCAACCTGGCGCCGGCGCAGGCGTCGCCACAGTCGGAGAGCTTACCGTATCCCGCGATGAGTTTCGACGCGCCTATGAGAATACCTATCGCTTCTATAAGGACAAAGTCCCTGGAGAGTTCAAAGACGAAACGATCAAGCAATTAGTGGTGGATCAACTGATCGACAATCGAACCTGGCTCATTGCGGCAAAGAACATGGGTCTCACCGTAGCGAACGATGAACTGCGGGAGGCCATCATGCAAATCCCTGATTTTCAAAAGAACGGTACATTTGACCCGCAGGTCTACCAACAGCTCCTGGCAGCTAATCATCTGACCCCCGCAACATTCGAAGCGATGGAAACAAAAGAAGTGCTGAGCAGCAAAGCCAAGATGATCATCCGCGACGCCGTGGCCCTTACCCCTGCCGAGCTTGCAGAGGCGCAAGCCTTCACGCTACGACAAACGGAATCAGATCCCGCAAAGGCCGAGGCGGCAAAAAACCGTGCGGTGCAGGATGTCCTCTTTCAAAAACAGCAGCGCGCGCTGATGGCCTATACTGAATCGCTCAAAGCCACCATCCCCATTAAGATCAACCGTGAGCAGTTATAGCAGCACTCGTCTTGGAAGAAGTCATCAGTTCATAAAGTCTTCAAGTCTCAGGCCAGCTTCGCCAGAGCTTTTCAGACTTGAGGACATGATGACTTGACGGCTTTCAGACTTCCTCAGAGTATCAACATCGCATCGCCATAACTATAGAACCGGTACCGCTCGCGCACTGCGTCTGCGTAGGCCTGCCGAAGCAACTCCGTCCCCGCCAATGCAGAGACCAGCATCAGCAATGTAGTCCGTGGCAAGTGAAAATTCGTGAGAAGAGCATTGACCACCTTGAAAGAAAACCCTGGCGTCATAAATATATCTGTCTCTCCACAATAGGGTCGGATCTGACCGTCCGCACGGGCCGCGGTTTCGAGCGCGCGTACGACCGTGGTCCCAACAGAAACAATTCGCCCCCCTGCCGCTCGCGCCTGCTCGATTGAACGAACCGTCTCCGCTCCGACCTCGACCCATTCTGCGCCCATCTGGTGGTCTTCGATCTGATCGACCGTTACCGGCTTGAAAGTCCCGACACCGACATGGAGCGTGACGGCCGTGAGACCGATCCCGCTCTGACGCAGCCGCGCCAGCAGTTCCGGTGTGAAATGGAGCCCGGCGGTGGGCGCCGCAATCGCGCCCTCATGCAGTGCGAACAGGGTTTGGTACCACTCCCGATCCTGGTCAGTCGGTGCCCGCTTTAAATAGGGCGGAAGCGGCATTCGACCATATTGTCGCAGCCATTCGGAAAACGGAATCGGACTCTCAACCCGAACCGTTGTTCGTATCGCGCCACGCTCGATCACCACGGCAAAAGCCTCTGCACCCATCTCAATAATCTGTCCAGGCCGAAACGTTCCCTTGATCAGCACTTCCCAGATCGCATCACCAAAATCCTTCACAAAGAGGATCTCGACCTCCGCCCCAGACGGACGCTTCCGTCCAGCCACGCGCGCAGCCAACACTTTCGTATTGTTGACCACGAGAAGATCGCCAGAACGAAGAAGATTGGGCAATTCGTCGACGCGGCGGTGGGCGAGCGAGTGGTCGAGACGCTGCAGAACCAGCAGCCTGGCGTGATCGCGCGGGAGACATGGATGAGCGGCAATTAGCGACGAGTCGAACGGAAAGTCGAACTCAGAGAGCTGCATCAGGAAGACGGAAGGGTCGGAGGTTTGGTCAGCGTCATATTCTGCAGTTCGGTGCCTGGGTAATAATACTGGAGAATCGTCGAGAACGGATAGCCTAACTCAGCCAGTTCTTTCGCGCCCCACTGACACATACCGACGGCATGGCCCGCACCGAAGCCAGAAAGCACCACATCCCGTCCAATCGACTCGATGGCAAACTGAGTGCTGGGGATGATGGTATACCCGACGGCTTTCCGCAACTCTTCTCCGCGAAGCACCAACTCTCCGCCAGAGTGGAGAATGCGCAGCTTTGCAACTCGCCCCCCGCGGCTAAACGACAAGGGTGCCATCGTCTCGATCGTCCCCACGGAGAATCCCTGCTGGCGCAAACCCCGTTCAAGGGTGTCGATTTTGAAAGAAGATTTCCATTGATAATAGGGCGACATAAGATCGAAGGGGCACTCCACGCCCTTGAGATAGGGATACTCTTTCGACCACACATTCATGGCATCTTCCGTCAGCCCGGCGGCAGTTGAGGAGAATGCTGCGTAGATTGGCGCACCCTGATAGGTAACGACCAAACCTCGCGTCTCTTCTACCGCGCGTAGGATCCCGGCATCAATCCCCTGCTTTCCTCGATAGACCTGATCTTGCACCGTAGCCGCCACGTCGTACTCACGCGTAGCGCTCAACATCTGCTGGTAGAGCGCATAGGTCCGTGCGGCGACCGCCTGCGCTTTCAACATCTCCGGGTGCCAGGTCGAACTGACCTCGGCGGGAACCACCCCTTTCACGTACTCTTCAAGATCCACCCGATTGAG
The DNA here is from genome assembly GCA_945906715.1 of Nitrospira lenta. Lineage (GTDB taxonomy): Bacteria > Nitrospirota > Nitrospiria > Nitrospirales > Nitrospiraceae > Palsa-1315. The sequence goes on along the minus strand of CAMDRK010000035.1, from coordinate 3,783 downwards.
GACCAAAAACCCCTTGCCTTTTCGCACAAGATGGACAACGCCGCTCACCGCGAACTCCATGCCGGAATCGCCCGATAACATCGCTACCCCATTGGACTTCCGAGCGAGCCGTGGGAAGGTCAGCGTGAGGCCTTGCTCTCCACCGCGCAGAGTCAGCTGCTCCGTCTGCATGCGGACGCCGTTCAGCAAGAACCCGGTTTCAGCTGCTACAACCTGAACCGGCGCCCGCAGAGTCTGAGTACTGCCTTTTGCATCCATCACCCACAATGGATTGTCTGCACGGACATCGAGCCGCGGCACGTCGGCTGACAGCAGGACTCGGAGCGACTCGGCCGCCTCCACCTCCGATGACAGGCTTAGTAGGCATGCTCCGGCCAAGATGGCTCGGCATACTCCACCCTTCGACTGCTTCACCGGCGAAAGATCCATGATAGTAAATAGAATACCAGACTTAGGATGACACTGAGGAGCAGGCTGGTTGCGAGCGGAAATGAAAAACTGAAGTTGTCGCGCCGGATGGAGATATCGCCTGGGAGCTTACCGAACCAGCCTAGGAGATTCCCGATTCCTGGAACGCGGTCTGCGATCAGCAGCAACAGGCCGACCAACACCACACATAGCCCGACTCCAATGATGACCTTGCCTAGATTTCCCCACTCAGCCATCAGCCTTGAACTAAATGCTCTGCGATTTGCACGGCATTGAGCGCAGCTCCTTTGCGCAAATTATCCGCCACGACCCACAGGTTGAGACCGTTGGCGATCGATTCATCTTCGCGAATGCGGCCGACATAGACCTCATCTTTCCCGGCCACCTCCAACGGCATGGGATAGATCTTATGCGCCGGATCATCATAGAGCAGCACTCCTGGCGCGGTAGACAGAATGGCGCGGGCATCGTTGGCCGATAGCTTGCGCTCAGTCTCAATGTTGATCGCTTCCGAATGTCCGACATACACCGGGACCCGCACGGTCGTCGCCGTCACATGAATCGACTGGTCGCCCATGATCTTTCTTGTCTCATGGACCATCTTCATCTCTTCCTTCGTATACCCTGACGGCAGAAATTCGTCGATCTGAGGCAAACAATTGAAAGCGATCTGATAGGGATAGACTTTGGGACTCGTCGACTTGAAACTCAGCAGATCTTGGCATTCCGTCATCAGTTCATCCATGGCGTCTTTCCCAGTGCCGGAGACCGATTGAAAGGTCGTGACGACAATCCGCTTGATCCTAGCCTCATCATGTAAGGGTTTCAACGCCACGACCATTTGAATCGTAGAACAATTCGGATTGGCGATGATCCCCTTGTGCCGTTGAATGTCGTGCGCGTTCACCTCAGGCACCACAAGCGGCACTTCAGGCGTCATCCCCCAGGCCGCACTATTATCAATCACCACCGCACCGGCCTTCACTGCGATCGGAGCAAACTCTCGACTGAGATCCGCCCCGGCAGAAAAAAGTGCGATGTCTACGCCGGCAAACGAGTCCTTCGTCAAAACTTCAATGGATACCTCATTCCCCTCAAATGTCACCGTACCACCGGCCGAACGAGCCGATGCGAGCGGGACCAGACGTATGACGGGAAACTTCCGCTCCTCAAGCACCTGGATCATTTCAGTGCCGACCGCCCCGGTCGCACCGACGACTGCCACGACATACCCTGTTTTCTTTTTCAACATGAGCCTCGTTCCTGCCTACAGCGCGATCTCGCGAATCCGATGATTGAACGTATCGGCCACGATCAAATGCCCTGCACGACCCATCACGATTCCAAACGGGTAACTCAAGCCGGCTTCGAAAGCCGTGCGCTCATCACCCCCGTAACTGGCCACACCAACGCCAGCAATACGTTCAATCCCCTCAGTGATCCGATCCCATCGCCGCACCAGATGATTGTCCGAATCGGTAAAGAAGAGATTCCCCTCTTCATCCAATGTAATCCCCGATGGCCGAGAGAGACTTCGGCTGGGCGGCTCATCCGGCCCCTGAAATTTATACTCACCACCATCACCGACCACAGTTCGTATGAAGCCAGTGACAGGATCGACGGCGCGAATCCTTCCGTTGAAACTATCGGCAATGAACAATGTGCCATCTGCCGTAAGCGCCAATCCGCTTGGACCGGCCAGACCGGTTTCCACCGCGGCCATATCGTCTCCATTGTACGCAGCCGTTCCTGTCCCCGCGACCGTAGAAATCACTCCGGTGGCCAAATCCACCGCCCTCACGCGGTTGTTACTCTGATCGGCAATATAAAGGACGCCCCTGTCGCTCACCGCTAAAGCAGCCGGTTCGTTCAACCCAGCCTCTACGGCCAATCCCCCGTCACCAAAGCACCGAGGCTGGCCGACGCCGGCAATTGTCGTGATCAGTCCGGTACCGGACTCCACACGCCGCACCCGATGGTTCAACGTATCCGCAATGTAGAGGTGCCCTGCCCGATCGACCACAACCGCGGTCGGAAAATTCAACAGAGCGTGATCAGCAGGGCCACCGTCGCCGCTGAACCGCTTTGTCGGCGTTGTACCAGTCACAACATACCGCACGGTCCCACTTAAGTCAGTCTGCTGGGTAAAGGCGTGAGAATCAATCGCGCCGGTTTCGGCAAAAGGATCGTCATCCCCTGCTCCCTCGGCCACCGCAGCAGGTGAAACACAATTTGCTTCAGATCCGACTCCCTGGGTGCACCCGGCTACCGTCCAGATAGATTGGGTCTTCATGTCGATTTTCCGAACGACGTGGTTCTCCGAATCGGCGATGAACAGGTTACCCTCTGTATCGACCGTAAGATTCTTCGGCTCATTCAAACAAGCGGCAAGCGCTCCTGCTCCGTCACCGGACCAGCCAGGAGATCCAATCCCGGCAATAGTCCGGATCAATCCGGCGTGAAGATCTGTATTCATCTGCCTCATAAGTCTTGCTAGTCCAGATATTGCACGATGACTTCACCCATCTCCATCGTGCTGACAAGGCGCGCACCAGGGCTGTGAATATCTTTCGTCCGATAGCCAAAATCAAGGGCTTTCACAATCGCCTCCTCGATGGCGGCGGCTTCCTTATCCAACCTGAAGGCATAGGACAGCATCATAGCTGCCGAAGCAATCGTTGCAATGGGATTCGCCACATTCTTCCCCGCAATATCAGGCGCACTGCCATGAATCGGCTCGAACAATCCGACCTGCGCGCCGATGCTGGCCGACGGCAACATGCCAATAGACCCGGTCAGCATCGCGGCTTCATCGCTCAGAATGTCACCGAATATATTGTTGCAGAGCATCACATCGAACTGCCGCGGGTTTCGCACGAGTTGCATCGCCGCATTGTCGACATAGATATGGTTCAATTCTACATCCGGATAGCCCTTATGGGTCTCAATGACGACACGACGCCACAGCTCAGATGACTCCAGCACGTTCGCTTTATCGACAGACGTTACCTTTTTCCGGCGTTTTCTGGCCGCCTCGAATGCCACTTTTGCAATGCGTGTGATTTCTTCGGTGGTATAGACCTCGGTGTTGAATCCTCGCTCGCTCCCGTTCGGCAATTTCTCGATCCCTTTGGGTTTCCCGAAATAGATGCCACCGGTCAGTTCCCGAATGACGAGGATATCGATTCCCTCAATCACCTCGCGTTTCAGCGTGGAGGCATCGGCCAACATCGGATACAACTTCGCCGGCCGTAAATTCGCGTAGAGGCCCAAGTGCTCTCGCAAGCCCAACAATGCGCGTTCCGGACGCAAGCTATACTCCAGCCCCTCCCACTTAGGACCGCCTACTGCGCC
>CAMDRK010000034.1 GCA_945906715.1 Nitrospira lenta | reverse complement strand
GCTGAGCATCGGGCGGAGGCCTTCCGCGCCTGCGAATGGGCGATCGCGGAGTTGAAACGCATCACGCCGATCTGGAAACTTGAACACACGCCTCAAGGTGAAGTCTGGGTCGAGGAACACCCTTAGGGACGTAAGGGGTGAGGCGTAAGACGTGAGGGGTGAAGGGTAAGGGGTGAGGGGGCAAAGGCGAACTAACGGTTATGAGCGAATTATCAAAAGATAATGTTGCCGATGTGTTCGGACGGCCGCTTCGCAGCTTGCGTTTGTCCGTGACGGATCGATGCAATCTTCGCTGCTCGTATTGTATGCCGGAGCAGGACTATGTCTGGCTGCCACGCGAGGATGTGCTGACCCTTGAAGAAATGGTGAAGCTGACCGGCTATTTCACCGACCTCGGGGTGGATCGTGTGCGGTTGACCGGCGGAGAACCGTTGCTTCGACGGGGTTTGCCAGGGCTGGTTCGCCTGCTGCGCCAAAACCCACTGATAAAGGATATCGCGCTGACGACGAACGGCATTCTATTGGCGGACCAGGTGGAAGAGCTCTATGAGGCAGGGCTGCACCGCATCACGGTTAGCCTCGATACGCTGAAACCGGAACGATTTCACCAACTGACTCGTCGTGATGAACATGAGCGCGTCTTGGACGGAATTACATCTGTGGCTCGCGCTGGCTTCACCGGCTTGAAGCTCGATACGGTGGCGCTTCAGGGTTTCAATGACGATGAGTTGGTCGATCTGATCGAGTTTGGCAAGCAGGTACAGGCGGAGGTTCGATTTATCGAATATATGGATGTCGGGGGGGCGAATCAATGGTCTCAAGAAAAAGTACTTTCCCGAGCCGCGATGCTGGCGATGCTGACTGTGCACTATGGGACGATCGAACCATTACCTGAACGGGGGGCTGCGCCGGCGCAGCGATTTCAATTGCCGGATGGCACGACCTTTGGGATTATTCCTTCGACGACCACGCCCTTCTGTGCGACTTGCGATCGCAGCCGTGTGACAGCGGATGGCATGTGGTATCGCTGCCTCTATGCGACGACGGGAACGGATTTGCGTAAGTTCCTCCGCGCCGGCGCCGTGGATGAGGAGATGCGGTCCTTGATCCGGGCAGGCTGGGAGGGCCGCCGCGATCGTGGCGCTGAAGAGCGCAAGGCACTTGAACGGGACGGGTTGCGTGTCGGGGGGCTCATCGGTATTGAGAAGCTTCGCGAAGATCCCCATCTTGAAATGCATGCTCGAGGCGGGTGACGTTTTACTCTGTTGCCCTTGTTCGTCTGCTGGGCCGATTTCTCTTGATGCCTCATGCTGGATACTGAATTCCTGACAATTTTAGGGCTTGGGCTGGTCTTGGGGCTTCGTCATGCCCTGGACGCGGACCATTTGGCTGCCGTGTCCACGATGCTCGCGCAACGGCCTTCGCTCCGCGCCTCCGGCATGATCGGGCTCAGCTGGGGACTTGGACATACTGTGGTGTTGTTGCTGGTCGGGGCGGTGGTATTGGTGCTTCGCCTGTCGATTCCTGAACCAGTTGCATTGGCGGCCGAGTTCGGTGTCGGCGTCATGCTGGTGTTTCTTGGTGGCATACTCGCGGTGAGATTGGTCCGGGAGCGCTGGCATGTGCATGCGCATGATCATGACGGTGCGAAGCACATGCACCTGCATAGCCATGCGCTGGTCGAGGACCACGGGCATGGTCACTGGTGGCGCGACTCCGTTCGCCCGTTCTGCATCGGCATGGCCCATGGTCTGGCCGGATCGGCGGCACTGTTATTGATCGTGTTGTCGTCTGCGGAATCGGTGTCGGAGGGGTTGATCTATATTGCGGTGTTCGGGTTTGGCTCGATTATGGGAATGGTGCTGGTTGGAATGGTCGTGAGTCTTCCGGTCTTGTGGTCACTGAACCTTGGACGGCCCGTCTTTCTTGCAGTCCAGGGTCTGGCAAGTTTTGGGAGTGTTGCCATCGGACTTCTGATGATGTTCCAGATCATCGTGGGTGGTCAGCTCTTCTGACGTCCTATCTTCCCCTTCATCGACGGGAAATCTACGTGCGTGACGCAGGCGGCTATGGTATTCTGCCGTCCTCGTGGTTTGTGAACGAGACAAGCAAGACGCGCGCGACAGACGCGATCCGAGGTTCGAGGTTCTGGGTTCGAAGTTCCGAAAGCCTCGAACCTCGAACTCTCCCCCGTCCCGCTTGCGACTAGAAGGAGCTTACGATGGCCTGGTTTAAAAAACAGAAAACGACCGAGCCGGAACCTCCCAAGCGTTCCAAGGTTTCGGAGGGGATGTGGCTCAAGTGCAACCACTGCCGGGAAATCGTCTATCGCAAAGAAGTCGAGCGGAATAATAAGGTTTGCCCGAAGTGCGACTACCATTTTCCGATTTCTGTTATTGAGCGTATTGCGCTCCTGGTCGACCTCGGGACATTCAAAGAGTGGGATGCGGAGCTTGGTCCCCAGGATCCGCTGAACTTTCATGACACGAAATCGTATAAGGATCGTGTGAAGGCGCATCAGGGGAAGACCGGCCGTAAAGATGCCATGATGATCGGCGAAGGGATGATGAACGGTCGTCGTGTGGTCCTCTGCCTGTTCGACTTCAGTTTTATGGGTGGCAGCATGGGGTCGGTCGTCGGCGAAAAGATTTGTCGGGCGATCGATCGCGCGCTGGAGGCCAGGTTGCCGGTCATTTTGGTCACGACTTCCGGAGGAGCCAGGATGCAGGAGGGGATTCTGTCACTCATGCAGATGGCCAAGACCTCTGCCGCTGTCGCCAAGCTTGGCGAGGCGAAACTCCCGTTTATTTGCCTGTTAGCCGATCCCACGTTCGGAGGCGTCACCGCCAGCGTGGCCATGTTGGGTGATGTGATTCTGGCCGAACCGAAAGCGCTGATCGGATTTGCCGGTCCCCGCGTGATCGAGCAGACGATCAAACAGCAGTTGCCGGATCAGTTTCAGCGAGCCGAGTTTCTATTGGAACATGGCATGATCGATATGATCGTGGAACGTAAACAGCTGAAAGAAACCTTAAGCACCCTTGTGGCGCATTTTTAAGCCTAGACCTTTCATGAAGAATCCTGGCTAGCTTCCTTCCTGCCTGGTTACACCATGACCTATTCCTCTGCCGTGACCTATTTGTTCCGTCTGCAAAAACATGGGATCAAGCTGGGCCTTGCGACGATGACGGCGTTGACGGTGCGTCTCGGCATGCCGCAGACCAAGTACCGCACGCTGCACATCGCCGGTACGAATGGAAAGGGCTCTACCGCTGCCATGGCTGCTGCCATGTTACAGGTGGCTGGGTATCGAGTGGGGCTCTATACGTCGCCCCATCTCGTGGAGTTCCGAGAGCGGATCCGCGTCAACGGCGAGATGATTCCTGAATCACGGGTGGCACAATTGACCGAACAGCTTCAGGCGCTCTGCCAACCGGATCTGTCGCCGACTTTCTTCGAGTATACGACGGCGATGGCATTGCAGCACTTTGCCGATTCAGGGGTTGAGGTGGCAGTGTTGGAGGTTGGGTTAGGTGGCAGATTCGATGCAACGAACGTGGTCACGCCCATGGCCTGTGCCGTGACGACGATTGCTCTCGATCATCAGGAATATCTGGGTACGACAGCCTCAGCGATTGCATTTGAGAAGGCCGGTATTATTAAGCCGGGGGTGCCGGTGGTGCTGGGGCGTCTCGACGATGATGCGTGGCGAACGATTGAGCAGGTGGCCAGCGAGCGGAAGGCCCCGGTGTTTCGTCTGAATGAGGATTTTCGCACGGAGGGAGAGACACCCCGGCAATTTTCCTATCACGGTCTGGCGATGCACTATGATGAACTCACTTGTGGCCTGGAGGGGCGCCACCAACTTGATAACGCTGCCTGTGCACTGGCGCTGTTGGAGGCGTCGGCTCCCCATGGAATTGCTGTCACGGCCGAGGCGGCGAGCGCGGGACTGCGTGAGGTCAACTGGGCCGGACGATTGGAAGTGGTCGATCGCCATCCGACAATCCTGCTGGATGGCGCGCATAATCCTGCTGCTGCAACTGTTTTGGCCGATTTCCTCGCACGTTCCGACCGATCTCATCCGTCGCATCCGGTGGTCCTTGTCCTTGGGATGATGCGCGACAAGGATCATCGAGGCTTTTTCGAGTTGCTGAGGGGCCTTGTCGATGAGGTGGTATTGACGCAGGCAGATCTTCCACGCTCTGCCTCTGCGCAGGAACTCCGAGCCTCGCTCGAAGGTCTGCTGCTTCATCCGCATGTCGTGCCGTTGCTTAGCGATGCGATGGCGCTGGCCAGGCAGCTGGCGACGCCCGATGGTCTGGTTTGTGTCACGGGATCGCTCATGCTCGTAGGAGAGTGCCAGGCATGGTTCCGTGGTTGTGGGTTTTCGCCGCTTCGGGGTTGAGATGGCAGGGAACGCGATGCGGCTGTGGATGTGCCTGATCGGTTGGTTGGTGTTGGGGATACTACTGCCGTACACCGGAGGTGCGGCAGGGAATGGGAAAGGTTCTGCAGCGACGACGACATCGTCAGAAGGGCTCCCGCTCGATATCACCGCAACGCGGATCGATTACTTACAGGATAGAGAAGTCTACGAAGCCAATGGCTCGGTGGTGGTGAATCAGGGCACTCTGCGCCTGACGGCCGATCATATGACCATCCAGGCACTGCCCGGTATTGTGATTGCCACGGGCCACGTCCGACTCACCGATCCTAAATCCGATCTGGTAACCGAACGGTTGGAACTCAACGTGAATACCGAAGCGGGGGTGATCACGCATGGACGAGTACATCTCAAAGCCACCAATACCTCGGTGGAGGGCCGTCTTATTCAACGGTTTTCAGAGGAGCATTATCGGGTGAAAGAGGGCCGGTTTACGAATTGTGATGCGCAGGAAGGTGAGACTCCGGCCTGGCGGTTTCAGTTCAAGGATCTTGATCTGCGTGCCGGCGACAATGTGGCCTTTACCGGTGGATGGCTCTGTGTCAACGATGTTCCGATGGTTCCACTTCCCACAATGTCCTATCCGCTTGACAAGCGGCGCACCGGGTTCCTCCTTCCCATTGTCGGATACGACAGTCGCTTCGGCATGCACCTCCAAGATAGCTTCTTCTGGGCCATCAATCCGAGCCAGGATCTGACGATCACTCCGTCCTATTACAGTAGCCTCGGCTATGGGGGTGATTTGAAATATCGCTATGTGCTGGACCGGCAATCGAGGGGCCAGTGGTTGGTGAGTGCCTTGCACCAGACAGAATTACCGGATGTGGCTGGTGTGACTCAGACAGGACAAGGTGCCGAGCAGACTCGGGCTGTGATCTCCGGGACCCATGTCCAGCAATTCACGCCGGACTCGCTGCTTCGGATCAAAGCCAGCCTGGTGACAGATCCGAATTATCTGCAGCAGTTGAGCAACTCGGGAGTTCAGCGGGCCCTTCCCAGCAGCGAATCGAATTTGTTGGCGACTCAACGTCTGGCGTACGGAAGGACGTACCTGCTCGGTCAATACTTGCAGCCGTTGCAATCGGGAGGAAGCGATACGTTTCAGCGATTGCCGGAAATCGGTTACAGCCTGCCGAATCACTCCTTGTTTCATTCGCCGGTCTTGCTGGGCACGGATATGAGTTTCGTGAACTTTTATCGTGAGCAGGGCTTTGCGCAGAATCGAATCGATGTGCTGCCGGGACTCTCGACCGACGTGTTGGATTTCGGGCACATCGTGGGTCTGACCCCTCAAGTGAAAGTGCGCGAGACCTACTACACGCGGGGGGTGCAGAATACTGAAAGCCAGCATCGCGAGACCTTCTGGGCAGCGCTCGATGCAACGTCGAAGCTGAGCCGGCGCTTCAGGACGAGAGAAGGCAATACCTTGCTGCATACCATCGAGCCCAGCGTTATGTATGAATATGTTCCACAGACGAATCAGTCCCAGCTGACTCAGATCGATCAGGTGGACGATCTGCAGAAGAAAAACTTGCTGACCTATGCGATCCGTAGCCGGCTGTTGGAGCAAGCGGGCAGCAGCAGTTTCAATTGGCTGGATTTCACGATGGCCCAGAGTTATCACGCGGGCTCGGTGCAAACGAGAGCCCGGGACTTTACGCCTGGCGCATCCCCGCTGTTCGGGTCGATCACACAACCGCTGCAACCGGCGACAGTGGCCATTGAGGGGAAGAAATTTTCCGACCTCTGGATGCGGGTCGCGATCGGCAATACGACCCCTCAGTACACACAGGCTCAGTTGGCCTCTACCGCGTCCGGCCTGGGTCTAGGCACAGGCTCCGGTCAGGTGCCTGCTACGAACCAGTATATGACCATCGATGCGTTTTTCGATCCGTACCGATCGTCGCTCAGTCAATTCAACACCAATTTTCGGGTTCAACAGTCCAACTACTGGTATCTCGAAGTGGGGCAGCGTTTTTCGCACGATGGTAATCGTGTGCGTCGTGGAGACGTATGGAATCCCATCTCATTCAATGAAGTCTATGCCCCAACTTCTGAGATCCAATTTCTTACAGCGGGAGGAGCGTTTCGCACCCCCTGGGGATGGACGGTCGGGGCGAAGGGCTACTACGACGTGAAGACTGGCAAGAGCCCGGAGTACGATGTCGTTGCTCTCTACCAGAATCCCTGCAAGTGCTGGTCTCTGGGGCTCTATTATTTACAGTTCCCCGATCGACAGCAGTATAGCTTCATGTTGAGCCTGACCGGGATCGGTTGGACGGAGAGTTTCGGTACGGCAGTGGTTCGAAATATCCTCAGCCCACTACTGATTGGAGAGAAAGGGCTACCCTGGGCTGTGCCGGGAGGGCCTTATGGAAGAGCACAATCGGACATGCCCCAGCCTGAGATGAGCGGTGGGATTGGACGATGAGCTGAGCCGATTTGACTCCTCGAAGGGGGCTGGTATACGATGCCGCACCAGTTCTGAGATTTACGTGTGCTCAGCTAAGGAGGAATGTGACGTGGCAGGTGATGCACTGAAAGTCGAAGATGCGACGTGGGATGCAGAGGTCATGAAGTCTTCCGAACTCGTGATGGTAGATTTTTGGGCCGTCTGGTGTGGTCCTTGCCAAATGGTCGCTCCGATCGTTGAGGAATTGGGCAAAGAGTATGCGGGGAAGATGAAGGTGCGGAAGCTCAATACCGATGAAAATCCGGAAGTCGCAGGCCGTTATCAGGTGATGAGCATCCCGACCATTCTGTTTTTCAAGAACGGGCAGGTCGTGGAAAAGCTCGTTGGCGCTCGACCGAAGCGGCAGTTCAAGGACATGATCGATTCGCTGCTGGCGCAACCAGCCGGCTCAGCCTAATAAGGATTGTAGTCACCTGCCGCAATGCTCGCCGAGTTGCGCATTGTCAATTTCGCGCTCATTGAGCAGCTGAGCCTTCAATTTCATTCCGGGTTTACAGTCCTGACCGGTGAGACCGGCGCCGGTAAATCTCTCCTCATCGACGCCATCGCCCTGTTGGTCGGCGGACGAGCCTCGACCGACCAAATCCGTACCGGAGAAGACGAGGCTCAGCTTGAAGCGGCCTTTCATCTCCCGGACAGCCATCCACTCCTTCAACGCCTGCGGCTCCACGACATCATCGGTCCGAACGAGTCTGAGTTGATTCTTCGACGCGTGCTTTCCAGATCGGGCCGCCATCGAGTGTATGTCAATGGCAGTCTCTGCCCTCTGCGTGTGCTCGAAGAACTGGGGGGCACTCTCGTCGATATCCATGGCCAGCATGAGCAGCAATCGCTCCTGGCCACTGCCAAGCAATTAGATGCCCTCGATGCGTTCGGACGCCTTTACGATCTGCGTGGGAGGTATGAACAGACCTACCAGAGCTGGAGGGAATTACGCGCGCAGTTGGATGCTTTGCAGAGCGACGCCGCCGATCGTGCAAGACGTGAAGATATGTTGCGCTTCCAGGCCCAGGAGATCCAACAAGCCGGCCTGTTGCCTGATGAAGATGAGTTGCTCCGTAGTGAGCGGCTTCGGCTGGTCCATGCGCAGCGGCTCAGGGAATTGGCTCACGAGGCTCATGTCGAGTTACAGGATGACGAGCAGGCTGTCCTTACCAGGCTGGGGCGGATCGGGCGAGCCCTTGCAGAACTGGCCCAGACCGATCCGTCGATGGGTGCTTGTCAACAGGCTGCTGCGGTGTCGGCGATCCAACTTAAAGAACTTGCCGGGCAGTTGCGCGATTATGCGGAACAGTTAGAGGCCGATCCTGACCGGCAGGCTGTCGTAGAAGACCGACTCGACTTGATCCAACAGTTGAAGAAAAAGTATGGAGGGTCGGTCGAGGCGGTAATTGCGACCGGCAGTCGGGCGCAGGAGGAGCTTCAGCTATTGGGCAGCCATGAAGAGAGAACTGCTGAGATAGCCGCGCGTCTGGATGAAGAGGTTCAACTGCTTCACACGCTGGCGCAGCAGCTGTCCAAAAAGCGAATTGATGCGGCCAAGCGAATGATGACGCTGGTGGGAGCGGAGTTGGCCGCGCTAAAAATGGAGCAGGCAATCTTTCAGGTCACGGTATCGAGCGATGAGTCGGTCGAGGGACTTGGATCGGCGGGACGTGACCGGGTCGAGTTTCTGCTTTCAAGTAATCCTGGTGAACCGCCGAGGCCTCTGGGCCGGGTGGCGTCCGGCGGAGAACTCTCGCGTATCATGCTGGCGCTCAAGACGGTATTGGCCGAGATGGATCAGGTTCCGGTTTTGGTCTTCGATGAAATCGATACGGGAGTCGGTGGGGCAGTCGCTGCGGCTATGGGAACGAGATTACGCAAACTCGGATCGTTTCATCAAGTATTTTGCATCACTCATCTTCCGCAGGTCGCGTCCCAGGCGGAGCATCATCTGCTGGTGGAAAAGGGATTGGAGAGTCGACGGACATCCACCTCGGTCAAAGCGCTCAAGGGGATGGGACGAGAAGAGGAAATCGCCAGAATGTTGGGCGGTCTGACCGTTACAAAAAAGGTGCGTGAAACGGCAGCGGAACTCATTGCAGGAGCGAAGGGAAAGCGGTCCGAATAGTCTGGTTAACCAAATAAACAAATTTCTGATTAGTCGGTCGGGGAAGTCGCTATCGCCATGGCAGGGAGGGACGCCTTGCATTCCTGAATGACGCGGGAAAAGAGTTCGGTCAATTTCGGTTCGAAGTGGGTGCCGGCATACGACAGCATCTGTTGGCAGGCGTCATCAATCGAGAGGGGTGTTCTGTCAGGAAGTTCCGCGGTCAGATGGTCGAAGGTTTGCGCCAGACAGACAATGCGAGCCAATTGAGGGATTCCTTCTTTTTGAAGTCCAAATGGGTAACCTGACCCATCCCACCGTTCATGGTGATAAGCAATAATCTGTCCCACCTCAGCCGGAAGGCCCAACGGGGACACGAGCTTCGCGCCCTGCTCCGGGTGATGCCGATTGCCGATCGATTCTCCGGTCGCAACGATTTCATCGTCGGCAAATCGATAGGGTTCAGGCCCGATCTTGCCGATGTCATGGAGGAATGCTCCCAACGCCAACGATTTCTGTTCAGCGGCGGTCAGGTTGATGCGGTTGGCCAAGAGCGTGGCGTAGAAACTGACTCGGCTGCAGTGGTTGAGTAACTGGCGATCCTTGGCTTCAAGCAGGTCGGAGAGCAACGGAAGAGGGTCCGACGTTTGCTCAGCGCCGGAGGTATGATCTGATGCAGGCTTTCCGATCGCCTGGTATCCCGCAAACAATTCCTTCCACGCTTGCGCGCTTTCGGTTTCGGATCCCCAGAGGCCGGTTGTTGTCCCGATACAATGCCTGAGGAAATCGAGCCGTTGCTTCTTTTCGATTGTCTGTTTGACGAGCGAAAGCAATTCCGTAACGTTGAACGGTTTGAGCAGGTAGCCTGCGGCGCCATGGCGTATCCCTTCCATGGCAGACTTTAAGCTTCCGTATCCGGTGATGATGATGACCTCAACGTCGGCGTGGTGTTGCTTGATGTCCTGAAGCAAATCCAGGCCCTGGCGATCTGGAAGCTTTTGATCGAGGGTGATGAGATCAATCCGCTGTGAATTCAGGAGGCGTATCGCTGCACTACCTGATTCCGCTGTCTCAACATTGAAAAAGGGGCGGAGAATCACTTTGAGCGCGTCACGAGGTCCCGCCTCATCGTCGATGACGAGCAGGGTCGGCTTATTCTTCATCGATTCCGCAGTCGCAAATACGTTCACAGGTGTCCTCTATGGCCAACTACGTACATTCGAAGCAATTCTTGTTCCATTTCAGCGAGTTAGCAGCACTAACTCAATGGAGTGTGGCTTGTCCATGATGGGGGCCCATATGTAGTTTTCTTGAACGCAACACTACGTATCGCAGCAGGAAACTTCATACGAACTGTGCAAAAAAGACGCAGTGAAATGCGATACCTGTGCTATTCCTGCACTACGGCTGGAGGTTCGGCGCTGACTTCCTGATCCGGACGTCCGATTCCCAGCGTGTCCATGCGGTACTTGAGCATCCGACGGCTGATTCCCAGCAGGTTGGCGGCATGAGTTTGGATGTAGTTCGTTCGCTTGAGGGCATCCAAGATAATTTCTCGCTCAAATTCCATGACGGCTTTTTCAAGCGACAGTCGCCCGGCGAGCGTGTCGTCACGAAGTGAGGAGGACCGGGAGTCGTTCTTGAGAACGGCCGGGAGATGTTCGGGTGTGATGATGTCCGATCCCTTGGACCAAATGAACGCCTGTTCGATGATGTTCTCCATCTCCCGAACATTGCCTGGCCAGGGATAGCGGGATAGAAGATCGATGGCCTCTTTGGAGAACTCTTGGGGGGTCCGACGGTCTTCTTCGATACGTTTGGCCAGAAAATGTTTGGCGAGGAGTGGAATGTCCTCACCGCGCTCCCGGAGGGGAGGCAAATACAGCGCAATGACGTTGATGCGGTAGTAGAGGTCTTCTCGGAATTGTCCCTTGCGAACGAGGTCTTCGAGATTCTGGTTCGTCGCCGTGACGATACGCACATCCACCTTGATGGATTGTACGCCACCGACTCTGGTGAACTCTCGTTCTTGCAAGACGCGCAGCAGCTTGGCTTGCGTCATGGCGCTGAGGTCGCCGATCTCGTCGAGGAAGAGCGTGCCGGTATTGGCGAGTTCGAATTGCCCGACTCGACGGGCCGTGGCATCCGTAAACGAGCCTTTTTCATGACCGAACAGCTCACTCTCGATGAGCGTTTCAGGAAGGGCTGCGCAGTTCAGCGCAATGAAGGGGCGCTCACGCCTGCCGCTATTGTAGTGGAGCGCCTTGGCGACCAGTTCCTTGCCCGTGCCGCTCTCGCCGCCGATCAGGACTGTCGTGCGGCTGTCGGCGACTTGTTCGATCTTGGTGTAGATATCCTGCATCGACGGGCTCTTGCCGATCAGGTTATGAAAGGCATAGCGCCGAACGACTTGCGCACGGAGTTGTTTGACTTCTCGTTGGAGTTCCTGGTCGCTGAGCGCGCGTTCGACGATTAGGCGGAGTTCTTCCACGTCGAAGGGTTTGGAGAGGTAGTCGGCTGCGCCGAACTTCATCGCATCGACGGCGGTTTTGACAGATTTTGTTCCTGTCAGCATGATCACCGGCGCCGTCCGGTCCTCGGCGCGTATGGTTTGGAGTACTGACAGCCCGTCGGTGCCAGGCAGGATCACATCCAGAAGGACCAGGTGAGGAGCTTCCTTGCGAAATAGATCGAGGCCTTCCTGGGCATCGGCGGCTTGGATCGTTTCGTAGGTCGGTTCCAGTACTGCCTTCAATGAGGTCCGAACCCGGGCCTCATCATCGATCAACAGCACTCGTTTTTTCATGCTAGTGTCCATAGGGTGTTGATGGCTATGCGGGTAACGCGGGCAGGCTCACGAAAAATGTCGTGCCGACGCCGACCGAGCTTTTCACTCGGATCTCGCCATGATGTTCTTGAATAATTTGATGGACGATCGTCAAGCCCAATCCCGTTCCTTCGTGTTCTCCGCTCTCGTGCTTGGTCGTGAAAAATGGGTCAAAAATATGTTCGAGATTCGTCTCCTGGATTCCCTCACCCGTGTCTTCGATTTCGATGTGGGCCCAGACGTTCCCTCCCGGCTTCACGAGCTTGCGGGTATGCACGCGCAAACGCCCACCCGCTTTTGCCATCGAGTCCATGGCATTGAGCAAAAGATTAAGGAGGACCTGCTTGATCTGCTGTCGGTCCAGCATGACACGAGGCAGGTCAGACGCCAACTCTTTTTCAATCTTGATCCCATAGCTGTCTGCCTTGACATCGATGAAATAGAGGCAGGAGACAACAATGTCGTTGAAGTCCTCGTCCGTCAGCTTGGGTTCCATGTAGCGGGCGTAATCGAGAATTTCCTGGATGAGCCGTTCGATTCGATACACATCGTCGAGCACCACTTTGCTGAATTCTTGGATAAATTGAGCGTCGTCTTTTCGTTCAGGAGCCAATTGGACAAAGGTTTTAATCGACGTGAGGGGGTTTCTGATTTCATGGGCGAAGCCCCCGGCGATTGTTTCAAGCGATTTCAGACGATCTGTGCGCTTCATGAGCATGTGTGAATGATGGAGATCCTCGTACAGCATAATGGTGTCCAGTGCATTCGTAGCGGTTTGTGCCAGCGCAGCGAGCAGGAGCTTGTTCGGCTCAACTTCTCCGGCCAAAGGCTGTGCTGCGCCGAGGAGTGAGAAGCCGATGAGGCGGCCTTTATTGAGGTGTGGCACGATGCGTGTGACCTGCATGGATTCCATGGCTGCGCGTGTGTCGACTCCGAAGTCGTGGCCTTGGATATCTGCAGCCGAGTCGGCCTGTATCATGATCCGGTTGGTTCCGAGCAGATGGAGGGGGAGAGGATGGCGTATGTCCAGTGTCGGAGGAATAAGCGCTGGCGCGACAGCGCCAACCATACTGGCGCGGCGATAGTATTCGTGTTCGCGATCGAGTAGGAACAGGACTCCATGGGTCGTGGCGCCTGCATGACACAACTCGTGGATGATGCGATTCCCGAGTGTCAGCAGATCGGTCATGGCTCCCAGATCGGCTGCAAACTGTGTCACGATATTCAATAGTGTGCTGGAGGAAGGCGATATGATGTCAGTATCAGATGCGTGTGATGTCATAATTATCGGGAGCACAGCGCACCGTGTGGCTCGGCTGCGGGCCTACGGACTGAGCATGGAAAATTTAAGTGTTCAAAGATGTACAGGCAGAAGTATACACGGCACCGGCACGTTCAGCTAGCGGATTTATCTTTCTCGATCACGGCGAAGAGGGCGTGCCCGTCGAGCCCAGAAAGGATGCGAGGTGCGAGGATGCCGGCTTGCCGGAGGAACGAGGCGAGTGAAGACCGGTCGAAGGTGTGCAGTAATCCATGCCGGATCGCCTCCCGGAGTCGCCCCAGGTAGTGTAAGAGGAGGTGGGCTTCTGGACTAAATTCATCTTGATTCGCCCTGTGCAGATGTTGGCGATAGAGAACAGAGAGATCGGTGTCGGGGTGGAAGACCGTGAGGATCAGCCGTCCCTGTGGATGGAGTATGCGGTACAGCTCACGAATCATGATCAGCGGTGAGGGAACGAATGGGAGTGACAGATTGCAGACGATGCGATGGAGGGAGCGGTCCTTAAAAGGAAGGGGCTGGGTCCAATCAGCTTGCATCCATTCGGCAGTCAGGGGAGGGTGGATGGTCAGGGTACCTGCGAAGTCTGTATCGAGTTCCCGCCGCAAGGCCTGAAGACTCTGTTGGGCCTGCATCAGTGAGTCTTGAGCCTGTTCCAGGCCGATCACCTGAACGGGACGCTCCGGACTCCATCCACGCTGGCGCGAGCGGTAAGCGTGGTTGACCATTGCGGCTCT
>CAMDRK010000033.1 GCA_945906715.1 Nitrospira lenta | reverse complement strand
GACCGAATAGACCAGACAGACCGAACAGACCAAATGAACAAGACAGGCGCCCGAAACGTCGTCGGCATGAGCGAGCGTGGTTTTTGGCGGAGAGGGTGGGGATCGAACCCACGGTCCCGTTGCCAGGACAGCAGTTTTCGAGACTGCCCGATTCGGCCACTCTCGCACCTCTCCGCGTGATCGAGCGCGTGAGCTTACCCTGGGGACGTTGATTTTTCAATCGGTTTTCTTTAAGCACGAAGGGCCTAGCCTGGTCTGTCTGGTTCATCTGGTTTGTCTGGTCTATCTGGTTAGTTTCGTTCAACCGACACACGAGACAGACCGAACAGACTAGATAGACCAGACAGACCTGATAGACCAAATTCAGCATCCTGTTATAGGAGGGTACGGGTGAATCCTGGTCCAAGTGAGCCGGTCATGCTCTTTCCGTCCATTGAGGTGGTCGCAACGGCTGGTTGGTCGGTGCCGATCGCGATGGAGGATCGGGCCATTCATGTCTGGGGCTTCTCGCTCGATGGGAGCCGTTCGTTTGTGGAGCGATGCCGTTCCTGGTTGAGCGAAGATGAACGTGGAAGGGCGGCCAGATTTATCAGCCAACAAGACCAACTCCGATTCGTACTGGCGCATGGAGGGCTTAGAGCGGTACTCGGTCGATATCTTGGGCTAGGTCTCGATGCGATAGAGCTGGATCGTAGTGAAGCGGGCAAGCCCTTCGTGAGGAAGGAGTGGCGAGGTCAGTCCGCGATCACGTTCAATATGTCCCATGCGCATGGCCGTGCACTCATAGCGGTTTCAAAGGGGCAAGAGGTCGGAGTTGATCTCGAACGCATTCGTTCGGACGTCGAGGTTGCAAAACTTTCCAAACGGTACTTTGCTCCCTCCGAACAGGCGTCGATCATGGAGTTGGCTCAGGAGCAGCGCGCGCCAAGATTTTTCCGTTACTGGGTTGCGAAAGAGGCGGTGCTCAAGGCGCAAGGTATCGGACTTCGAGCCTTGAGTCAGTGCGAGATCATCATGGAGGTAGACGGAGTCGGGGCAGAGGTTCTGGTTCCGGCAGGTTCTCCGCTCCAAAACAATTGGAGGGTTCGTCTCCTCTCTTGTGACGAGGGGTGGGAAGCGGCGATAGCTGCTCAAGGGGGAGACTGGGCCGTGCAATGCGGTCTAGCAGGAAGCTGAACAATGGTCTGTCTGGTCTATTCGGTCTATCTCGTGTGATCGGGTGGACGAAACTAACCAGATGGACTAGATAGACTGGGCTAGTGCGGTGATGCTTCTCGGAGATCCTTGAAGAATTTCTGGAGGAGGGCCTGACTTTCCTGCTCGAGGACTCCGCCGGTTACCAGAACTCGGTGGTTCAGCTTTGGCTCTGACGGCAGGTTGAAGACCGACCCGCAGGCCCCGCCTTTCGGATCCCATGCCCCAAAGACGACTCGAGACACCCTTGCTAAGATAATAGCTCCGATACACATCGAGCAGGGCTCCACGGTCACGTAGAGGGTCGTGCCGGTCAATCGCCACGTTCCCAATGCGGTCGCCGCGGCACGGATCGCAATCACCTCCGCGTGAGCCGTGGGGTCTTGCCAGGACTCACGATAATTGTGTGTATGCGCCAGAATCTGACCGTCTTGAACGATCAAGGCGGCGATGGGTACTTCGCCAACGGCAGGAGCCAGGGCTGCTTCCGCCAAGGCCATCCGCATAAACGTGAGATCCTGTGCGCGCTCGTCTTCCGGCATCATTCGGTCTGTCTCGTCTTTCTCGACTGTCTGGTCTGTTCGGTCGGTCTCGTGTGTTTGGTTGAACGAAACTAATCAAATGAACCAAATCAACCAGACAGACCTGACTGATCGAATAGACCAGACAGACCAGGCTATGAGCGGCTCAAGAGGTACATCGGTTCGGTTGGTTGTGAGCGGCCACCTGAGCGCTCGAGGCTGACGCCAAAAGTTTTTGCAAGCGTGAAGTTTAATACCTTTTTGGCTAGGAGGTGAGTGGTTTCTCCCGTATCCACGCGGAAGGTTCCGATACTCACGGGTTTGTCCTGAATGGCCCACAGCTGATAGGTCGTACCAGTGGGGCATTCCGGTAGATTCACGGAGTAGAGCCAGACTTTTTGGGCTCGAGAATCGTACAGCAAGAATCCCGTGGCCTGTTTTGCGATGTCCGATCCGGTGAGGGAGATCACTTTGACGTTGGGAATTCGAAGGAGTGTGGCGAATTCGTCTTGCGGAGTCTCGACGGTGCGGGCGCTGCTTCGCTGGCTTAACTGAATACGAGTCTCTTCCAGCTCAGTCTCTCGCTGGGTCAACTGCTCCTTGGTTTCAGCAGCTTCGTGCGTTCGTTGCTGCAGTTCGTTACGTAACTCCGCAAGGGCTTTGCTTTGGTCGCCGACCTCACGATCTACACCGGCAAGCTTCGTCGACTTTTCCTGGATTGTTGCTTCGAGTTGCTGAATTTTCGCTGTGTCGCTGGAATGTTGCGTCCAGACGTCCCACACGAAGTATCCACCGACTGCCACGATTAAGAGCAGCCCTAAGCCAAGGGCCCAGGGTAGTGCCGCCGATTGGACAGGGGCCTCAGGAGGAAAGAGGTGGTCCATCCAATCACCCGGATCCAGGCTTGACCGGGTCTGATCGCTCGGTATCGATTGAGCTGGAATCGGTTCGGGGCTTCGTTCGGCCATGATCTTGGCTTTGAGGGAGCGCGGAGGCTTGCTCGGACTCAGAGCGAGCGGGAGGAGAGCGGCGATCGACTGATAGTCCTTCAGCGTGCTGTGACAGGAAGCGCAGCCGGAGAGCAAGTGGGCTTCCAGCGCCTGTCGCTCGACCCGGTCCAGCGCACCGGCAGCATACAAGGGAACCGACTCTTCGAGTTCTTCATGCTTCATTGGGGCGAACCCTCGTTCTGCCACTGTTTGAGCGCGGCTTGGAGTTTAGTCATTCCAAGTTTGATCCTGGTCTTGACGGTCCAGAGCGGCTGGTTCAGTTGAGCGGCGATCTCGCCATACGAGAGGCCTCCGTAGTATGCGAGTTCAATCGCTTGCTGTTGGGCCTGGGGTAGTCCAGCCAGAGCTGCCACGACCGCACCACGCAGATCTTGATCGGCCTGCGTCCCAAGTGGGATCGGATCTGGCTCCGTTACCTGCACAGCAGTTGTGGCTTCCGGCGGGTTTATGGCGCGAGAGCCTTGCGTACCTCTGGCTCGTAGCCGGTCGATGGCTCGACTTTTCGTGAGGGTGACCAACCATGCGTCAGGGGTTCCACGTCCGACATCGTAGCGGGAGACCTTCCGCCAGATTTCCAAATAGACATCCCGCAAGAGATCCGCCGCTTCCTCGTGGTTCCCCAAGATCCTGACTGCCAAGGTAAACAAAAGCACACTCGAATGGTCATAGAGCTGGCTGAAGGCCTGCTGATCACCTTTGACCACGCGTGCCAGCAAGGCTGCATCGATCGTTGAGGCGACATGTTGTAAGGCTTTGTCCATAACGCGAGCGAGTTGTGAGGGAAAGTTGGAGTTACCTCATGTCCGCCACGACTATAGCATCCTACGGATAGAACGGGCAAAAGGATGTGTATTTTAGGTTGTGGCGTGTAGCGAGGCGAGGGCAATGGGGATGTCAGGCGTAAAAGGTCAGGCGTGAGGGGGTCGAGCGGGATTCGCCTCACGTTTCACGCCTCACGATAAAGCCCCTAGCCTCGTGCCTCTCGCCTGAGCATTGGCGATTGCAGCAGGATGGCTCATGAATAATGCGGCTTAGGCCCGACAGTATCGAACGAGTAATTCGGCAGCCTCCATGGCCCCGGTTGAAGGCGGTGGCGACAAAGGTGCCGATGCGGTTAAGGCATGCCGTAAGGCCGGTTCCCAGCATCCTTGGGTGAAGTCGTCGATCGACAATTCGACGCTGCGTCCGTAGCGATGCAAATAGTCGACCAACGGTGGTTCATCGGCAAAGTTAAACCGGCGAACGTACACGATCGGCTGTTGAAGGGCAACTGCCTCAACGACAGTGCCGTATCCAGGCTTGGTCATGATGACATCGACCGAGGCAAGCAGGGTTTTAAAGGAGAATGGGAGTGCCTTCGTGGAATGAATCCGGGAATACCCCGATGGGGCTGGGCCATCGATAAGGAAGCGATAAGGGTGCAACTGTTCCATTTGCTTCAATGGAAGGGAGGTGAGAGGAATACCGCCGAATCCCACCAAGACGATCCGTTCATCGGATGCCAGGGCGAGGGCTGAGGCAAGCCGGTTTCGTTCAGGAGAGGCGGGGTCGGCTATCGGGCCAATATCGATCATGCTGGAGAACGCATCGATTCTTGGCGCAGGGGTGATGCGAAGGGCCATGTCGGCTTTCGCGTAGCAGCTGCGGATGTCCTCAATCAACTGCTGGTGTGAATGGCTTGATGCGTGACCGTACTCCTTGAGTACGAGATCCCAGGTAAAGTTTGCCAAGGCAACGGTCGGTACCTGTGCACGAGAACCGGCCTCGATGGCGAGGTAGGGGGTGTCGGCGATGACCAACGAAGGCGATGCTGCCTGCATGGCGGCGACTTCGTTGGACAGGCGTGCCTCCCAGGTTTCGTGGAAATGCTGATGCGCCGCCCAGGTTGCGTCGATATCGATCTTGAGGGGCCCGTCTTGGATACAGCCGACGTCTTGTTGTTCGGGACTATGCTTCCATTGGATCGTCAGACGGTCGTGGAAAAACGAGGCTGGGACCGTCGTGCGGAGGACGACAGTCAGACCTGGCACGAGGGCACCCAATGCGTTGAGTACCGGCACCACTTGCGCCGCGTGACCGTAGCCATGTCCGGAGATGGCGCACCAAATGCTGGGCAAGGCGAATAGTTTCCGGCTAGCTGCTGGAGAACCCCGGTTCTATCGGGGCGATGTTGTATTGCAGTTCGAGATCGAACTCATCGATTAACTCATTGGCCGTGGCAAGGCCGAGATCGGACTTCACCTCGCTGATTACAAGATCGATCGCTGCCCCGGCATGTCCTCCGTACTGCGTCATCGCCGATTCGATTCGCTGCCTGGCTTCTTCAATCTTCATGGAGTGCTCCTCGCTCAGTCTCTATCCGATTCGTTATCCCAATGTCTGTAGCAATGTTTGCATTTCAGGAACGAGGTCTCCCCCTCCGTTCGATCGGCCGGAGCGTGCAGCGTCGATGCCGGCTTGCAGGATGGGTTTCGCTTCATTTTTCCGCCCCAAAGAGACTAAGGCGCGTCCGAGGTGGAGATGCGACGCTACGTGGGTCGGATCCAGTTGTGTCGCGACGGTCAGGTGCTCGACCGCTTCTTCAAGATTGCCACCTTCTTGAATGAGTTTATTCCCGAGTCCGTAACGACCGAGAAAACCTTTTGGGTTTTTGGTGACCATCTGTCTGAACGCATCAAGATCCACATCGCCCTCCTCATGATAAGAGGAGGCATGATACCACTGGGAAGAAGGAGAGAGCCAGGGGCTATCGAGGAGAGGCGCCTACGATAGGTTGAGAAATGGGGATTGCATGGGGAGTCGAATGGCGGATTCCGACTGAGACGGTGCGAATAGGGTGATTCTGGGATTGCGCATGACTGGCAAGATAAAAGGCTGAGTCCTGAATGACCTGATTGAGCAGGGATGACAGGCAAGCTTCCGTGACTTCACCTTTCAACTGTTCGATGATCTCCGGACTCGCGCCGAACAGGTTGTAGTGGGCCGATCCATTAGATGTGGCCGTGTATTGCTTGGTCTGCCCATCCCACCGTTCAATCTCAAGCGACATCTGGGCGCCGTAGTCGTAATTGAGAGAGACGAACGGCGCCAGCGTAAACATGGAGGCGCTGACGAGGAAGCCTCGCCAGGCAGCTTGGCCGGCATGGGGCTCTACAAGATTGTCGATCGATAAACGCACCGTGACATGAGCCTGGTTCGCGGCCGGTTGTTGGTACCCTGATTGATAATGTTGAGAGAACAGGCGTGTGGCCTCAATGGCGCCGAGCACCTGCCGCTCAAGAATTGCGGGAGGTGCGATCGATGAGCCGTTGTGGGTCACCCGTATCGTCTCAAGCAGGAGAGGCACTCGCGCATCCGTGGCGACTGTGGCGTTGGCGGACGGCGCGCTGTCTGTGGGGGCAGCCAGTTCGATTGAATGGGAGCAGGCGGTTCCCAGGCCGAGTGTCAGGGCAAGGACGCTGCCAATCAATGGTCGTGAAAAGTTCTGGCTCATGATCTCGCCGCCTCCTGATTTAGAAAAAAAATGAGAAACCGCCAAAAGGCAAACTGGCATTGAGTCCGATGTTCGGGTAGCTCGTGCCGGCATTGGAAATATGATGAAAGCGATAGCCGACGTTGAGTGCAGCTCGGTCGGTCAGGAAATAGGAGACTCCGAAACCGGCCGTCAAGACGAAGTTGAACCGGCTGGACTCTTCCGGAATCTTTCCGGCGAGATCGGTCCAAAAGGGGCCTCCGGCAAATTCAGCATAGGGCCGGATTCGATCCAGTGCGGTGAAGCTGTATTTGATTTTCGGGGTGAAGCCGAGGCCATGCGTGAGAAACGGTTCCTGGAACTGGATGTAGACCATCTCCGCGCCGACCGAGACCTGCCCGCGATACCAACTGTCGCCCATTGGGTCAGTGATGGTGATCATCCAGGAGGGCATGAAGGCCGGGCCTTCTTGCTTGGTTGTGTGGTCCTGTGTGAGACGATGGGGGAGCATATAGCCGGCGCTGAGTCCGACTTCTTGTGTGCCGACGGTGATCGTGGGCCTGACATCTGCGGCATGCACGCCGGTCGCAGTGATGAGGAACCCAAGAACGAATATTGTGATGATTCGAAGAAAAAATGGCATGTAACATCCACGTCAATATCCTGTCGGTCAGGTTTTGGTAAAACTTGAAGCAACAGGGTAACGTCCCAAAGGTAGCAGAGGAATGGATTCTGTCCAGAAATACGCGGGGTTCAGCTTGGCGGAAAGTAAGAGAATGCTGGACAGTGGGTAGAGGCAGTTCGGACAGGCAGGAGAATGACAGAGAGGCTAACTGGGTTATTTCAGCTTCGCAAGACAGGCCGAGTCGGTTTGAAGTTCAGGTAGCTGGTATCGCTGGTCGAGAGAAACCACTCGTTCAAGACATCGCCTGGCTGAGACAAGGTCGTGACGGGTGTCATAGATTGTGGCAAGGAGTCGGAGCACTGCAGCTTCGGCAGGTTCATTGCCGAGCTTGATGTAATGTTCCGAAGCATTGTTCAGACAGCGTTCGGCTCTGGTCAGATCGCCTTGGTCGAGAAAGCACTTGCCGAGCTGGCTATAGCTTACTGCCAGTCCTTCTTCATTTCCGACGACTCTGTGATGGTCGAGGGCCTGCGTGAACGACGTGACGGCCTGCTCCCACTGCCCCTCACGAGCTTGTTGCAATGCCAGATTATTGTAGAGAATGCCGAGCGCGCGATCGTCTTTCAGATCATGCAGCAGGTCTAAGGCTTCGAGATAATAGGGGCGGGCTTTTTCCGGATGGTCGGCGCCGATGTGGAGATTGCCGAGATTTACCAGCGTGTGGGCTATAGCCTCTTGATGCAGCTCCGTGCGCTGGATGGTCAGCACTTCTTTATAGCAGGCTTCCGCGCGATCGAGATCGCCCGAGAGCGCGCAAACGTTGCCTAGATTGCCGAGCGAATCGGAGAGGGCACGGTCATTCTTGGCCAGGCGATCATCCGAGACCGCCTGTTCATAGGCGGCTCTGGCCTGTGTCAGTTGGCCGCGATGAAGAAAAATGCGCGCACGATGTTTGTCGTCGTCCGACATGAGCTGTCAGCCGTCAGCGTTCATCGCTCTGTTTCTGACAATCCCTAACTCAGCACTCAGAACTTTGAACTCAGCACTTTGGGGACTAGTCTCCCCCCTTTGGCGTGTCTTTTCGAAACTCGACTTGAATCTCATCTTCCTCATCGAGCCCCAATCCATCGCGAAATGACCCATAGAGTTCGGTGACGTAGGCGATGTCTTGTGCATCCTTCGCTTCATGCGAGGCGAGGAAGGCTTCACAGAGTCTTAGGCCTGTCTGGAAATGATGGGCAATCGTCTCTTCCGTCACCTGCTGCCAGGTGATGAAAATACAGAAGGCCTGGTAGGAATAGGCCCTCGGGTATCGATTGCTGAGAGCGAGCAGGCCTTCATAGGCGTCGCGAGCCGTCGATCCTGCGTTAGAGGAAAAGATTGCTTCCAATTCAACGGCCGTATCCCAGTCGGAGGCAAGCTCCGTTTCGGCTCGTCGGAACGTCTCTTGTGCGGCAAGTGCAGCATCGAATTGCATGGGTGACCTCAAGTCTTGTTGAGCCAGGATACGTGGGGAGAGAGACGAAGATCAATGAGTGCTCTATGAAACTAGAGGTTCCCCAATATGTGTAATGATGTGCCAGACAAAGATCCCGCGTTTACTTTCCTTCAAGCAGCTCTGTAGACTATGACCACTTATTACGATGGCTACCGAAATTCCCTTGTACCACGAACCAGTTGAGACTGTACCGACCGATCCGATCGACCGGGTCATCCGCTATCACGTTCAGACCAAACACCATTTCAATCGCTATGCTCGTGCGCTTGGGTATCTAGATTGGGCCAATCAGCCTGATCCCTTTCGGCGGTTTGTAGGAGCTTCGCTGATTTCGCTGCCGCTGCTGCCGCCGGATAAAGAACCGGTGTCGCCCGTCTACGACGCCATCTACCAGTCTGGAGCGGTTGCCAGCCCGCCAGTCAACGTACGGTCTCTTTCTCGATTTTTCGAATTCGCACTTGCTCTGTCGGCCTGGAAGAAAGCAGGGGAGTCGGAGTGGCCGCTTCGGAGTAATCCATCCTCAGGCAATCTCCATCCAACCGAAGGCTATGTGGTTATGCCGGAGATCGAGGGGCTTGATCTCAATCCAGGACTCTATCACTACGCATCGAAGGAACACGGACTGGAGTTACGCGCTGAATTTTCCGCTGAACTCGTCGATCATCTGCTGTCTCTCTTTCCTCCCGGTTCATTTCTTTTCGGCCTGACCTCGGTCCATTGGCGAGAGGCCTGGAAGTATGGAGAGCGAGCATTTCGCTACTGCAATCATGATGTCGGTCACGCGATAGGGACAGCGCGGATTGCCGCGGCGACGCTCGGATGGAAGATGGTCCTGCTCGATGGCGTGGAGCAACATACGATTGCGCTCCTGTTGGGGACCAGTCGGATGGACGACTTTCAAGACGTTGAATCGGAACATCCCGATTGTCTGGCTGTAGTCTGGCCCTCTAGAGACGTGAGGGGTGAGGGGTTAGGGGTAAGGGGTGATGAGAAGGTAAGGGGTAAGGAGTTAGGGGTCAGTGGTAGCAGGGAAGAGATTCCACTGTTTCTCGATCCAAATGTGGTGAAGGATGTCGCTGAATGCACTTGGCATGGGAAAGCCAATCGGTTGAGTGGCGAGCATGGCGTGCATTGGGACATTATTGATGAGGTGGCAGACGCTTCATGGAAGACGCAGTCCCAGCGATCAATCATTTCTTTGCAGACTTATCAGAAAACCCCTCACCCCTTACCCCTCACGCCTCACGAGCCTTCGGCGGGCCAGATCATCCGCCAGCGCCGGAGTGCGGTGTCGTTCGACGGGAAGACATCAATCTCATCAGCGACATTCTTTCGCATGATGCAGCGGGTGATGCCTCGTGCGGATCGGCCACAATTGGATCGGCCAATGCCCTGGGATGTCTGGCCCTACGATCCGGCGATTCACCTTTTAATATTTGTGCATCGAGTGGATGGTCTTACGCCAGGGCTCTATTTTCTAGCCCGCGATCCCAAGAAGCTGGTCTTCATTCAACAATCCATGAATCCAGAACTGAGCTGGACTCCGGTCCCGGGTTGCCCGGAGGATTTGCCGTTCTACTGGCTGCTTGAAGGGGATGCGAAGAAACTGGCAGTGCAAGTGAGTTGCCACCAAGATATTGCTGGAGACTGCGCCTTCTCGTTTGGTATGTTGGCCGAGTTCGAGGGGCGCTTGCGAGAAGGGGGTGCCTGGTGGTATCCACGTCTATTCTGGGAGTCCGGATTGCTAGGACAGGTGTTGTACCTGGAAGCAGAGGCAGTTGGTATCAGAGCAACCGGAATTGGCTGTTTTTTCGACGATCCCGTCCATGAGATTGTCGCGGTGAAGGGGCTGAGTTTCCAATCGCTCTATCACTTCACGATCGGTGGGCCGGTTGAAGATGGACGATTGATGACATTGTCTCCGTATGGGCGTCTGAAACGTGAGGGGTAAGGCGTAAGGGGTGAGGCGTGGGTACCAAGAGTCGGTCATCCGAGCGACACACGAC
The DNA here is from genome assembly GCA_945906715.1 of Nitrospira lenta. Classification (GTDB taxonomy): domain Bacteria; phylum Nitrospirota; class Nitrospiria; order Nitrospirales; family Nitrospiraceae; genus Palsa-1315. The sequence goes on along the minus strand of CAMDRK010000033.1, from coordinate 3,598 downwards.
GAGATGAGAGAGCCGAGTTGAGAAATGTTTAAGATTAAAAAGAAGGCGGCGAAGTCGAAGTTCCCGATTCTGTACAATATTGTCGAGGACTATTCTGAGTTCGATGCGCCGGGGAATGTGACGGTCTGTGCCATGACGCTGCAGGAGGATGTATCTGCGCATGCGAAGGTCTTGTCGGAAAGCTATGAAGTCCCATTCGAAACGATGACGAAGATACTAGCCGAAGGCGGGGTCTACGTGTATCCGCAGGTTGGCGGGATTTTGACACGTGGCTTGTTCGCCTGTCGGATCGATCCGACGGGGGAAGCTCCCAAGCAGACCTGGACATTGGACCTGATGCAATTTGCCGAGGCAGAGCAGTTGGCGCATGCGCGCAGCATTCCGCTCGGTGAGGTGGCGGCGATGGTCCTTCATCGAACGTTGCCGGAAGAGTTACAGGCGAAACTCGATGAGAAAAATCTTGGGATCGATTACCGCACGTTGGATCGTGCCGTGGCGAAAGGCGGTGATATCAAGTACATCGACTTTCGCAAGGACTGGTCTCCGCATTTCAAGCGACTCTGCATCATGCCGGACGGGCGATTGGTTGAGACGGGAGGACTGGAGGAGTTTTCGCAGCTTCATGGCATTACACTGGCGCAGGCCAAGACGTTGGTCGAGCAGGGAGGGATGCTGGAGGTGAACGGCGAGATCCTAGCTTGTCAGATTGTGAACGGTCAGCCGGCGGTGGCGCGGTTCAGCGCGAAAAACTTCATGAAAGCAAAGGAATTGGCGGCGACTAGGGGTTTGCACATGATGGATGCCCTCAGTGAGGTGGGCTACAACGATTCGTCGATGATGCACGGGCTTGCACGGAAAGATCTTGGCGGTCGATCCTGATTTGGCAGAGCTGCTAAAGGATCGACTCTGAGGGTCGTCTCTGAGGAAGGCGCGGAGTGGTACTGTCTCGAGAGCAAGGCACCGAGGCAGGCGCCTATGATATTGCAACTGACATCCGTCATTGAGGGAGTGCGATTGTGGCAGAAGACCTGGAAGAATTCGGTCGAAAGAGAAACGCCTGCTGTAATGATGGCGACTGTTGCCATGGACTGGAAGGAGGAAGAATCCTCACCCATCCAGTAATGCATGAGATACCCGGTGATCATGAACCAGCCAATATTACCGATGATGTCTATGAGAACATTCTTGGTGGGCGCGAAGTCTTGAAAGGGAATCCAATGAATCGCTTCCCAATGTGGGTACCCGACGAAATTATTCAGCGGGAAAAGCGGGGTAAGGAAGAGCACTGCGAGACAAGACAAGAGGAAACGGCTTCTTGGTTTCATGGCCGCAGAGATCGTTGCAACGCGACAGGAATCATGCCCCATCCTGAAATAATGGCAGAGAGTGACGGATGCCGTCAATTGGCTAAGACGGCAAATGATTTCGTGCAGGTGCTTGCTCGTTAGGTACGAGTATCAAGTTGTGAATGGAGATGTGTCGGCTGTTCGCCAGCAGCATCAAGAGGGGCTACTTGGCGAGTTCTTCGTTGACGGCTTGGACGAGTTGAGCGAGGTCGAAGGGTTTTTCGAAGACGCGGCGGGCGCCGAAGAGTTTTGCAACGTCAAGGAAGTTTTTCTCCCCGTGCGCACCGGTCATGGCGATGACCTTCGCATCGAGATATTCCCGCGTCAGTTGCAATGTGGTTTCGAGACCGTCGGTTCCCGGCATCAGAATGTCCATGAGGACGAGATCCACGGTGTTGTTCTGGTAGAGGGTCAAGCCCTGATGACCATCGGAGGCTTCGAGCACAGAGTGGCCGGCCCTCTCAAGGACTTCCTTTAGAAGGCTGCGGATCGATTCTTCGTCGTCGATTACAAGGATAGTGGCCATAGAGCTCTGCCTAATTGCTTTCCGATCTTACCTGGGGTCGGGATCTTCTGTCTAGAGGAAAGTTGATGGGCATGATGTTAATCAACTTGATGGTGCAGATCGAATCATGTGAGGCTGAGTGGTGTGGCTAGATTGCACTCACATGAAAAACTATAGGAAGAAATGATAGGAAGGGTTGACCGAGTCCCGCGATTTTGATACAAGGGCCAGAGTTGTCCTGACAGAATGCAGTGCACCTTCTTCCGGAGCGGTTCTTTGCAGCATCCAGATTCTTGGTCTTGGACTCGTCGGTCTTTTTTGAAAACATCTGTTGTCGGGCTGCTGTTGCTCGGCAGTAAACTGCTATATCCCGCAGTCGCGCGCGCGAACGACCTTCCTGACGGTGAACTCACCTTTTTCAATGTGCATACGGGCGAACGGCTTCGAGTCCGCTATCGTGATGACGCAGGGAATTATGACCTGACGGCGCTGGATGAGGTGAATCACATTCTGCGTTGCCATCACACGGGAGAAGTCGCTGCCATCGATGTGCGAATGTTGGAGCACGTCAATCTCGTGCACAAAGCGGTCTATAGCACGGAAGATATCCACGTAATTTCCGGCTATCGGTCTCCGGGATACAATGCGCAACTTGTAAAACGAAGTCGACGAGTCGCGCAGCACAGTCTACATATCGAGGGACAGGCACTCGACTTCTATATTCCCGGTATCGAGATTCGCGAACTTCAGCATGCCGCATTGAAGTTGCAGTATGGTGGAGTCGGGGTTTATCCGCGCAAGAAGTTCATCCATCTCGATTGCGGTCCCTTCAGAACCTGGTAGTTCCCCTCCCCACGCAGGATGCTGAAAAAGTCCGTCAGCTTCGTTCTCGGCTCATCACAATCCTCAACGTACCCCTTGAGGGTACGCCTCCGGTTATGACTCGCCTGCGGCCTTGCTTGGGATAAGGTGCGTCTCGGCGCACCTGGGCTGGGCGGGTGAGACCAGAGGCTTTTTCAGCATCCTGTGGAATCAGCTTCGTTTGAGGAATAAGACCGAAAGAGGCGGGAGTGTGAGTGCGAGCGAATGGGGCATGCCATGAGAAGGGAGGGCGCTTGTACGGAGCCCTCCCAAGTTTCCCACGTTGCTTCCCCCGTAGGTTGAGGCATCGCTATTCAACAGTTCGCGATAGTGGCCTTCGGTAGGCACGCCGACTCGATAGTTGTAGCGGGGAACAGGGGTGAAGTTACACAAGCATAATATCTGATTATTCTGATCCTTGGCCTTTCGCAGGAAGGCGATCACGGAGTGGGTTGCATCGCAAAAATCGATCCATTGGAAACCGGTCCAGTCGTGATCGAGTTCGTGCAGCGCTGGCTCTTGGCTGTAGAGCCTATTCAGGTCTCGTGCGAGCCGTTGGAGCCCTGCGTGCCGATCGAAATTGCAGAGATGCCATTGCAGGCTGGTGTCGTGGTTCCACTCGCTCCACTGTCCGAACTCTCCACCCATGAACAGCATTTTCTTGCCGGGGTGTCCATACATGAAGGCATAGAGGGTTCGGAGGTTGGCAAAACGTTGCCAGTCATCGCCCGGCATCTTATCGAGCAACGACTGCTTCCCGTGGACCACTTCATCGTGCGAGAGCACTAGGACAAAGTTTTCATTGAACGCATAGAGGAGGCCAAACGTGATTTTATTCTGGTGAAAGCGACGGTGGACAGGATCCTGGCGAAAATATTCCAGTATG
>CAMDRK010000032.1 GCA_945906715.1 Nitrospira lenta | reverse complement strand
CTCATACGGGGCGATGCTATATGGCTTGCAACCGCTACACCCCAGCGGTCACGGCTGCCGCACCCTGAGGAGGCTGCACCGCTGCGGCTGGCGCCGTAAGCATGGACGTCTTCAGCTCATCGATAGCCCTGGCAACGTCCGCTTCCGTCGATCCAAATCGATCGCCCATTACCTTGATGGCCTGAGTGATCGCTTTCTTCATCTTCGTAATTTGTTCTTCCGGTGTCATCGCGTTATTCCTTCATAGGTTGAGGGTCTGTACCGAGAAGTCTGCTACTTATCTGCGGACTCATGTGTCCTCAAGAAACTGATTCGCTTCGCCCTGGTGTCGCCCAATGGTCGCAGCACTTCGGCAACACTCTGGTAGAGGAACGGCAGAGACTGGGGAATCAAACGCGCAGGGATGAGGTGAGAAGCGCGAGGGATTGGACAGTCAGCGAAGCTCGATTCTGCACAGCCCTATGCTAGACGCCATGGAGAGCCTGGTCAAGGGGTATTAACGGACAATGTGTACAGATCGCTGCTAATCAGGCCGTTGTCACCAGGCGTAGGCTTCTGGTGCAGGCCCACCAGGGCCGGGAAAGATATCGTCGAGTCGTTGCAGTGTTTCCTGGCTCAACGTGACACTCAGGGCACGCATCGCGCCGTTCAATTGCTCCATTGTGCGGGGTCCAATAATCGGCGCCGTAACGGCCTTTTGGTGCAACAGCCAGGCGAGTGCCACATCGGCCTGGTGTTCGCCGAGTTCTGTGCACAGCGCGCCATAAGCTTCCAGCTTGGGACGATAGGTCTCGATATCTTTTTTCAGATCTTCGTTCGCGCGTCGACCGACCTGCGCCGGCTCCAATGCTCCGGCCAGCAGCCCACGTGCGAGCGGACTCCAGGGAATCAGGCCGATGCCGTAGGCTTCGCAGGCCGGAATCACTTCCAGTTCAATCGTGCGTTCATTCAGATTATAGAGACTCTGTTCCGACACGAGGCCGAGGAAATGACGGCCTCGAGCCAGCTCTTGCGCTTGGGCCAGATGCCAGCCGGCAAAATTGCTGCTGCCGACGTAGAGCACCTTGCCCTCCCGAACCAACTGCTCCATCGCCTGCCAGATCTCCTCCCACGGCGTCTCCCAATCGACGTGATGCATCTGATAGAGGTCGATGCAATCCGTCTGCAGACGCCGCAGGCTGTCCTCGCAAGCCCGCTTGACATGCATGGCCGACAAACGAGACTGATTCGGCCACTCACCCATCCGACCGAAGACCTTCGTCGCCAGAACGACCTTTTCACGACGCCCGCCGCCTTGCGAGAACCAACGGCCTACGATCTGCTCGGTCCAGCCCTCTCCCATCTTCCAGCCATAGACGTTCGCCGTATCGAAAAAATTGATTCCCAATTCCAGCGCCCGATCCATGATGGCAAAACTGTCCGCCTCGGTTGTTTCCGGCCCGAAGTTCATGGTGCCGAGACAAAGCCGGCTGACCTTCACTCCCGACCGACCAAGATGTACATATTGCATTAGCAAAATCCCTTGTCACGCGCGCGAAGGAGCCTCATACCTCTTCCTCTTCAATATCTTCGATCGACTGTTTGAGCGCCGAGACAAAGGCTTCCGGCTGAGCCAGTGCGTTCTCTGTCAGTTGAAATTCAGAGACCAGTACACCGGCCTTGTCCACAATGATCAACCGATAGCCCTGATTCACAAGCTTTCCCCCTCTAAAAATTCAGTGTTGACTCCGGCTTCGGTTGTTCTCAGGGATGGGGGCTGAATGATCTTCCACTGCGCGCGACCAACGAAGGCTGGTTCATCTGGTCTATTTGGTCTATTGGGTTGATCGGACCGGAAATTCATCCAGAAGAACCAGACAGACCAGCCAACCAGACAGACGAATCCAGGCGCGTTCTGCGAGCAAGGAGGGCACCTGGCCGCTTCCCCCTATTCTTCCAACTCCTGTTTCTTTTTCCCCATTTTATTCTCCGTCCCCTTCCAGATCCGGACAATATTATCCTTATGCTTGATCCAGATCAGTGTGCTGATGAGCAGAGAAAAGACAAAGAACTCCTGCCGCTGTTCGTTCACGATCGCCACAACCGGTAAGCACCCGAAGGCTGCCAGCGCACCACCGGAAGAATAGCGCCAAATCGCGACGGCCCCCAGCCAGATCAACAACATGAGAAGACCGATAGAGGGAGATAGACCCAATATCACACCCATGGCTGTCGCCACACCCTTCCCTCCCTTGAAACCCAAAAACGGAGAAAAGAGGTGCCCGAGAATCGGTGCGAGCGCGACGACCATGATGTAGGACTCAACGGTGAGCCACTGCATCGCAACCCAGCCAAGCAGCCATCCTTTGCCCATATCTCCAAGAAGCGTAAGGACGCCCGCCTTCTTGCCGGATACACGCAACACGTTGGTAAACCCGACATTCTTGCTGCCGACCGTTCGTGGATCGGGTAATCCCATGGCCTTCGACACCACGATACCGAAGGGAATGGCCCCCAGCAGATAGCCGAGCACCGTCATCAACGCGCACAGAAGTTCTTCGTTCATGGATCAGGGGATTGTGAGGGGAGGTACGCACTCCGAGCAAACTCGGTCTATCTGGTTCTTCTGGTTCATCTGGTTTATCTCGTTTGTTTAGTTTGTCTGGTTCACCGACCGGAGGAGCGAAACGAACAAAACAAACCAAACAGACCAGACAAACCAGAAAGACAAGCTATAGTCCCTTGGCCACGACCTGCTTCCAAAAGCTCCACACATATTGACCGCCTGAGACATAGCCGAGCACCAGCGACAGATAAAGCGTGACAATACCGGCGAGATGCAGATTGCCCAGATTGGACAAGAACGTGTCCTCGAGAATCAAGAGCACGATCGCCACTACTTGTAGCGCCATCTTATACTTCCCAGTCATCTCAGCTGACATCACCATGCCTTCGCCTGCGGCAATGGCCCGAATCCCTGTGACTGCAACTTCGCGCGCGATGATCAAGATCGCAACCAGCGCGCTCACACGATCGACGTTGACCAAAAGAATCAAGGCTGAGAGGACCAACAACTTATCGGCGATGGGATCGAGGAGTTTCCCCAATGTGGTGACTTGGCTATTACGGCGAGCCAGATAGCCATCCAACAAATCGGTGACCGCTGCAACGACGAAGACGATCGCTGCACTGAGGGATCGGTCCGGGGTCGGCGTGGCAAACAGTACCACGAAAACAGGGATCAAGAGGATGCGCGTCAGCGTAATGAAATTCGGAAGATTAAGCGATTCCTGCCCGACCGATTTCCATACCGCCAGTACACGATTCATTAATGACCTATTCCGTTAGCCAGTTTCTGAAAGACTACTATGGCACAAAGAAGCAGAATCACACAGGATGATCAAAATGTTCAGCCTTCACACCCTCCCAACCCTGTCGGCTACTTCACCCACCCGCCCTGAGTCTGCCAAGACAGCCTCTTTGCCCAAGGCCGGAGCTCCTCGGCTGACCCTCGTTTCACGTTTCACGCCTCACCTTTCACGCCTTTAGATGATTCCGTGTTTGAGCAAATGATGCAAATGCACGACCCCGACAATTCGCTTCGCGTTGTCCGCAACGACGAGCGTAGTGATGGAATACCGCTCCATCATTTCGACCGCCTTGGCTGCCAGCTCATCCGGTCCGATCAGCTTAGGATGTCGTACGGCCAAGGATCCGGCTGTGACCTTGGAAAAATCCCCACCCTGCTGGAGAAACCGCCGCAGATCGCCGTCGGTAATCACCCCCGCAAGTGTGCCGGCTCGATCGACCACTGTGGTCATACCGAGTTTTTTCGCCGACATTTCGAGAATAGCCACCGAGCCTAAGACCGTCTCTTGCACTTGAGGCAACTCTTGCCCCCTGTGCATGACGTCCCGCACTTTCACCAGCAGCCGGCGTCCGAGCGTCCCGCCAGGATGGAATTGCGCAAAATCCTGTTCCTTGAACCCGCGCTTCTCGAGCAACGCGACGGCCAAGGCATCGCCCATGGCGAGTGTCGCAGTCGTGCTCGCCGTCGGCGCAAGCCCCATAGGACAGGCCTCTTCTGCAACAGAAACATCCAACGCGACGGCACTATTCTTGGCTAGCGTCGAACTCATTCGTCCAACGATTGACAGAATAGGAATGCCCATGCGCTCCATGAAGGGCAACAGCTGCAAAATTTCCTGCGTCTCTCCACTATTCGAAATTGCAATGAGCACATCCTTGCGCGCCAGCATGCCGAGATCGCCGTGGAGCCCTTCGGCTGGATGGAGAAAAAACGATGGCGTCCCGGTACTGGCCAGTGTGGCGGCAATTTTCTGCCCAATCAAACCGGATTTGCCCATGCCCGAGATGACGACTTTGCCCTTGCAATCATAGAGCAGATCAACGGCATCCGAGAAACCGCCATCGAGCCGTTGAATGAGTGCCTGGACCGCACGGGCTTCGATGTCCAGCACACGACGGCCTACATCAAGGCTGGTTCGGCCCTTCGGCACCGTCGATCGAGCGCCGTTCGGCTTGGTTACTTTCGAGGTTGTGACGCGTCGCATATCCGCATGACCCGTTCAAGTAAAGCTTTGAGCTGATGGAGCGGCACCATATTGGGCCCGTCCGACAGGGCCTCATCGGGATTGGGATGGACTTCCATGAAGAAACCATCGACTCCGGCTCCGGCTGCCGCGCAAGCCAATGGCTCGACGAATTCACGCTGGCCGCTGGACTTGGTTCCTCCGCCTCCAGGCAACTGCACACTATGAGTCGCATCGAAGACCACCGGATAGCCAAAACTCCGAAGGACCGGAAAGGATCGCATATCGACGACAAGGTTATTGTAGCCGAACGACGATCCTCGCTCGGTCAAGACGATCCGCTGATTTCCTGACTCCTCCACTTTCTTCACCGCATTACCCATTTCTTGTGGTGAGAGGAACTGGCCCTTCTTGACGTTCACCACTTTGCCTGTCTTCGCCGCTGCGATGATCAAGTCGGTCTGCCGGCAGAGAAAGGCGGGGATCTGGAGCACGTCCACAATTTTCCCAGCCTCGGTCGCCTGTTCTTCCGTATGGACGTCCGTCAAGACAGGAAGCCCCAACTGATCCTTGACCTTCTTCAGCACCGCCAAGCCCTTTTCAAGGCCAGGCCCGCGATACGAGTTGATCGAGGTCCGGTTCGCTTTGTCGAAAGACGACTTGAAGATATAGGGCATGCCCAGAGACTTGGCGATCTCAGCGATCCGGCCCGCCGTCTCCAGCACGAGCTGTTCACTCTCGATGACACAAGGCCCGGCAATCAAAAACTGCCGATGGCCCGCGCCGACTTTAAATGACCCGATTTGGACTTCGCGTGCCATGGTCTAAATTTCTTCCAACTTCCCTTGAGATGCTCAAACAGGCTATCCAACGAGGCCGCAGGCGAATCGAAACCGGAGTCGTACCGTTCTCACTCGCCCACCCCCGAGCTGCCAAGACAGCTCGTCCCCCGAGGGAGTACGTTGAGGATTTTGTCGAACCGAGAACGAAGTTGGGAGCCTGTTTCAGCATCTCAAATCAGTGGCCGCACTTCCTTTTGAGCGAAGCCCCCACAAATCCGCTAAACAACGGATGCGGACGGTGTGGCCGCGAATTGTATTCCGGATGGAACTGTGTCGCCAAAAACCAGGGATGATCCTTCAATTCAATGATCTCAACCAGCCGCCCGTCCGGCGAAAGTCCGCTCAACACGAAACCCTTGGCCAGCAATCGCTCGCGGTATTCGTTGTTGAATTCGTACCGATGCCGATGACGCTCGCGCACCTCGCTCACCCCATACATCTTTTGGGCCAAGGTGCCATCCCCCAGCACACAGACATACGACCCCAACCGCATCGTCCCACCCTTGTCGCTGACAGACTGCTGATCCGACATTAAATGAATGACTGGATGGGGAGAGGCTTCGTCGAACTCCGCGCTGTTGGCGCCGGCCAATCCTGCCACGTTTCGCGCAAACTCGATCGTGGCGCACTGCATGCCCAGACACAAACCGAGGAATGGGATCTGGTGTTCCCTGGCATAGCGAATCGCGGCAACCTTTCCTTCGATCCCACGCGCGCCAAACCCACCCGGCACCAGGATGCCATCGACCTCGCGGAGGATACGCTCAGTCCCCTGCCGTTCAATTTCCTCGGATTCGATCCACTGAATATTCACCCGTGTTTCATGATCGATGCCGCCATGGACCAGCGACTCTGAAAGGCTCTTGTAACATTCTTTCAACCCCGCATACTTGCCGACCAGAGCGACCGAGACTTCATGCTTGGGATACTTGATCTTCTGAACCATCGCATCCCATTCGCGCAGATTCGGCGGACCGGTCTTGAGTTGGAGTTGACGCACGATCAGCTCGTCCAGCCCTTCCTTCCGAAACACGATCGGCACTTCATAAATCGTGTCGACGTCCTTGGCCGTAATCACGGCGTCTTTTTCGACATTGCAGAACATCGCGATCTTGCCCTTGAGTTCCGGCGGCAGATACCGATCGGTTCGGCAGAGGAGGATATGAGGCTGAATACCGATCTCCCGAAGCTTGTTGACAGAATGCTGTGTCGGTTTGGTCTTGAGTTCACCGGCTGTGCCGATGTAAGGCACCAGCGTCAGGTGGACATAGAGCACGTTCTCGCGCCCTACGTCATATGGCATCTGGCGAATCGCTTCAAGGAAGGGCAAGCTCTCGATGTCACCGACCGTGCCACCGATCTCCACGATCGTCACGTCCATCCCCTGGGAGATGCGCATGATGCACTGTTTAATCTCGTCGGTGACGTGAGGCACCACCTGCACCGTCCCGCCAAGGTAATCACCTCGCCGCTCTTTTGTGATGACCGAATGGTAGATCCGGCCGGTCGTGTAATTATTTTCTTTGGTGAGGGTCAGAGACGTGTACCGTTCATAGTGACCGAGATCCAAGTCTGTCTCCGCGCCATCGTCAGTCACATAGACTTCGCCATGTTGATAGGGGTTCATCGTGCCGGGATCGACATTGATGTAGGGATCGAGCTTGAGGAACGTAATCTTCAACCCCCGGCTCTCAAGCAGGTTGCCGATCGAAGCCGAGGCGAGCCCTTTCCCCAGGGAGGAGACGACTCCGCCTGTGACAAAAATGAATTTGCTCATAATGACCCCCGTCTTGTCGGATCGTTCCATTCTGATTGGCCTGCCCCCATTATCTTGAAGGGGCTGCCTTCAATGTGTCCAACTCCCGCTTGATGACCTCACACTGTTGGAGCTTCTCTGTCACAGGCTCAACATCTTCCGGCCTATCCACCCGTAAAGAATCATGTTTGGTTTCCCAGACTCTGATCGGAATGCCATATTCCAACGCGCGCAATTGTTCGAGCTTTTCCGCATCCTCCAACCGTCCGGTGGGAAGGGAGGCCAACTTCAACAGAGTGTCGCGCTGATACATGTACAGGCCGAGGTGAATGTAATGCAACCCTTCGACGGCCCGACGGCTTGCATCATCACGCACCAATGGAATGGGCGCACGCGAGAAATAGAGGGCATTGCCCTGCTGGTCCGAAACCACCTTCACGACCGAGGGATTGTGGAGGTCCTCCGTCGAATCGATCGCGCGCTTCAGTGTGCCCATTCCTGTACCGCTCTCGATGAACGGCTTGATGAGATCCGTTAATAAATCCGGCTGCAATGGGATTTCATCTCCTTGCAGATTCACAAAATAGTCACCGGCGAACATGCGCGCCACCCCGGCGACTCGATCGGTGCCTGTTCGATAGTCTCCTGTGACCATCACAGCGCGTCCACCAAACCCTTCCACAGCCTGTTTGATCCGCTCATCGTCGGTGGCGACCAGAACCTCTGTCACTACGCGGCAAGCTGCTGCTTGTTCATACACATGCTGGATCATAGGCTTCCGACCGAGCATAACCAGGGGTTTGCCTGGAAAACGCGACGACCCGTACCGGGCCGGAATCACCACCATGACAGATGGTGTGGCCTTAGTCATGGCCGAGCGCCTCCGAGAGCTGCTGTGCCGAGAGAGTCGCGGTACCAACCATACCGACGACGATACCAGCGGCGTGGTTAGCCAGTGTCGCCGCATCTCTCGTCGAGGCGCCGGTCGACAGCGCAAGGGCCAAGGTCCCGATCACCGTATCGCCCGCACCAGTGACATCGTAGACCTGGCGGGCTCGTGCGGGAATGTGCCAGGAGACATCCTCTCCCTCATACAAACTCATCCCTTTTTCACCGCGCGTAATGAGCACCGCCTGGCATCCTAACCGCTGCCGTATGATCGCGCCGGCCTCGTTGCTGGCCTGATCGTCATCACCATGCACCCCGGCAGCTTGTGTCGCTTCAAGATGGTTCGGCGTGATGACCGTCGCCCCCTTGTAGTAGCTGAAGTGTTCAACTTTCGGATCAACGACCAGAGGGATGCCGCGAAGTGAGGCGAGCCGCGTGAGCTCCGACATCAGCGTGGCGCTCACTACCCCCTTGGCATAGTCAGACACCACGAGACAGGATAGTTCCCGTAACCGCGATTCCACGTAGCGGAGAATCCGCCGTTGCATCGCCGGCTTCAGGTCCGCGCGGCGCTCCACATCGTACCGTACGATCTGTTGATTATGCGCAATGACGCGAGACTTTCTGGTCGTTGGACGGTCCTGGTCGATGACAACCCCGCCACGCCCTGAGCGAGTTCCCCCCAGCTCTTTCAGAAGCATCCGGCCGCTTTCGTCTGAACCGATGACGCCGCAGAGATCCGCTTTCCCTCCCAGGGCCAGGATGTTATTGAAGACGTTCGCGGCGCCGCCAAGCCTCAAGGATTCAGAATCGACATGGACTACCGGCACCGGGGCTTCCGGCGAAATGCGGCTCACACGGCCCCAGATATAGTGGTCGAGGATGAGATCCCCAATGACCAGCACGGAAGCTTGCGGGAACCGTGAAATGTATTGCCGAAGCGCTTGAGGGGACGTTGCGCCACCGCCCTGAGCCGCGCCTGCCGCAGCTTGCCGCGTGGCTTTACCTATTGGATGGCTTTGCCGATTCGATCCCATCTGACCCACTCCATCATTTGACCTTGCCCGCTCCACGACCAGTAAATACGGAACGCCTTCCCGCGGATTTTCTCCTCGCGCACAAAGCCCCAAAACCGGCTATCCAGACTTTGGTCTCGATTATCGCCCATCACGAAATAGGAGCCCTCGGGCACAGTCACCGGCCCGAAATTATCGCGCGAATTGATCGAGCCGTCGATGACCCCCGGATCGATCCGTTGGGTGAAGGATTTATCGTTGAGCTCGACCCCGTTCACCAGCACCACTTTATTGCGAAGTTGGACCGTATCGCCCGGAGTCCCCACAATCCGTTTGATAAAATCCTTTTCTTCATCTTCGGGAAACCGGAACACGATGATGTCTCCCTGCTCCGGCTTGCCGAACTCGATGAGCGCCTCCGAAGCATAGCAATTAATGGGAGGAAAGCCCGCTGAAAACTTGCACTGGCTGGGCCATTGAATACCGTAAGAGAGTTTGCTGACCAGAATGTGATCCCCGATCAACAGGGTGGGAATCATCGAGCCGGAAGGAATCTTGAAGGCCTGGACGACAAACACCCGGATCGCAAAGGCCAGGAGCATCGCCACAATAATGGCTTCCGCATACTCGCGAAAGAGCGACTTTCTGCCAGGCTGTTCCGCTGCCAACGGATCGATGAACACCGGCGCTTCAGCAGCATCTGTCCGCCCCTGTGGGGCTGCGGACCTAAGGTCGTCCGATGGCGGAAGCTTTGCGTCTCCGCTCATTCCTCACCGACTTTCAAGATGGCGAGGAAAGCCTCTTGCGGCACTTCCACGTTCCCCACTGACTTCATGCGTTTCTTCCCTTCCTTCTGCTTCTCGAGGAGTTTGCGTTTTCGCGTAATATCGCCGCCGTAACATTTCGCCAGCACGTTCTTCTTCATCGCGCCGATCGTCTCACGCGCAATGATCTTGCTCCCGATCGCCGCCTGAATGGCAATCTCATACATCTGCCGTGGAATCAGCTCCTTCATTTTCTCGGCTAGCAGACGCCCACGCTGGATGGAACGATCTTTATGAGTGATAAACGACAGGGCATCGACCGCTTCGCCGTTCAGTAAAATATCGAGCCGCACGAGATCGGACTCTCGATAGCCGAGCACTTCATAGTCGAGCGAAGCATAGCCCTGCGTGCGCGATTTAAGTTTATCGTAAAAATCGAGAATGACCTCGTTGAGCGGCAATTCATAACTGATCATCACCCTGGTTGGATCGAGAAATTGCATGCCCTGCTGGATACCGCGGCGTTCTTGACAGAGCTGGAGGATGGCCCCCATGTACCGTTCTGGTGTAATAATCGACGCCAGGATAAACGGTTCCTCAAACGAGTCGATACTGCTGGGAGACGGAAGCTGCGTCGGGTTATTGACCTCCAGTACCTCGCCCTTGGTCGTCAGCACGCGATAAACGACGGTCGGCGCGGTGGTGAGAAGCGTCAGGTTATATTCGCGTTCGAGCCGCTCCTGAATGATTTCCATGTGCAGCAGGCCCAGGAAGCCGCATCGGAAACCGAACCCGAGTGCCAGCGAAGTCTCAGGCTCGTAGACAAACGAAGAATCGTTCAATCGCAGTTTGACCAGCGCATCGCGCAAATCTTCATACCGGCCCGTGTCGGTAGGATACAGCCCGCAGAACACCAGCGGCTTCACTTCTTTATAGCCCGGGAAGGGGGCGCTTGTCGGGTTCACTGCATCTGTGAGCGTATCGCCGATCTTGACGTCCGCGACTTCTCTCATATTCGCGCAGAGGTACCCGACCTCGCCGGTCAACAGCTCGGTCTTTTTTGTCCTTTTCGGGGTGAATTGGCCGACTTCCATCACTTCGAATATCCGATCGTTCGACATGACTTTGATCTTCATCCCAGGCCGTAGGGACCCGTCCACCACTCTCGTCAGCACGATCACCCCTTGATAATTGTCGAACCAGGAATCGAAAATGAGCGACTTGAGCGGTGCCTGGGGATCGCCCGACGGTGGAGGAATCCGGGCAATGACCGCCTCCAACACCTCCGACACGCCACGTCCCTCTTTCGCGCTGATCGGCAGCGCATCGGTCGCATCCAGCATCAGCACATCGGAAATCGATTGCTTGGTGCCCTCCAGATCGGAGCTCGCAAGATCGATCTTATTGATAACCGGAATGATCGTGAGGTTATTGGCCATCGCCAGATTCACATTGGCAATTGTCTGAGCCTGGACCCCCTGCGTCGCATCGACGAGCAAAAGCGCACCCTCGCAAGCAGCCAAACTGCGCGACACTTCATAGGTAAAGTCGACGTGACCCGGCGTATCGATCAAATGCAAGGCGTACGTCTTCCCATCCTTGGCCTGATACCGGACTGCGACCGAGTGGGCCTTGATCGTGATCCCACGTTCACGCTCCAAGTCCATTGCGTCGAGAATCTGTTCTTTCGATTCTCGGGCTGTGACAGCGCCAGTAGCTTCCAGAAACCGGTCAGCGAGGGTAGATTTGCCGTGATCGATATGGGCAATAATCGAGAAATTGCGTATCAGGCTTTGCAAATCCTAACTCATTTCCCAATAAAATCGGTTTATTATAGTTACTGCCCCCCAGGTTGTCAAAGCAAACGGCCTCCTCGTATACTCCGCATCGCATCGGCACTCCCTGTGCCCGTTAATCGTTATTTGTTATCCGTCAATCGAATGAAAGACTCTTGATGGCCCCAACGATTAACGGTTGACGATTAACCATTAACGCTCTACCCAACAACTATGGCTCGACAACCTTCTACAAAACAACTGAGCGACTGGGATCGAACGTACCTCTGGCATCCCTTCACCCAAATGCAGGAATGGGAGCAGGAGAAGCCGCTGATCATCGAGCGGGGGAAAGGGTCTTACCTGATCGATACGGAAGGAAAGAAATATCTCGACGGAACCTCGTCCATCTGGGTCAATCTCCATGGCCATCGCCATCCAACGCTCGACCGTGCGATCAAGAAACAGCTGGATAAGATCGCCCATTCGTCGCTGTTCGGACTCTCCAATCCACCGGCAATTGAACTCGCGCGCGCTTTGATCAGGATCCTGCCCAAAGGCCTGACACGGGTATTTTATTCCGACGATGGATCGACGGCAGTCGAAATCGCGCTCAAAATGGCGGTCCAGTACTGGCAGCTACGACGACCCGATGCCGGCCCCAAAAACACATTTCTGCATCTGAAGCTGGCCTACCACGGCGATACTGTCGGTGCCGTCAGTGTCGGCAACATCGACCTCTTCCATGGGCGATTCAAGTCGCTGCTGTTCCCCACTGCCGAAGCAGACCCGCCCTATTGCTATCGTTGCCCGCTCAGTCTGACCTTTCCTTCATGCCAGATGGCCTGTCTCGATCCGATTGAACAGATCCTCAAAGAACGTCACCGTGAACTGGCCGGCTTCATCATCGAGCCGCTCGTGCAAGCCGCAGCAGGGATGCTGACCTCCCCGCCTGGCTATCTGAAACGGGTTCGTGAACTCTGCACCAAATACGATGTCTTGTTAATTGCCGATGAAGTCGCCACGGGATTTGGCCGTACCGGCAAGATGTTCGCCTGCCAGCATGAGGGAGTCACCCCGGACTTAATGGCGATCAGCAAAGGGTTAACGGGTGGCTACCTGCCGCTGGCCGCGACGCTCACCACCGATGAAATCTACCGGGCCTTTCTCGGCAGATACGCAGACTTCAAGACCTTTTTCCACGGGCACAGTTACACCGGCAATCCGCTCGGCTGCGCCGTCGCGTTGGCGAACATCGAAATCTTCCAGAAAGAAAAGACGCTCGCGCGACTCCAACCCAAGATCAAGACGATGGCGCGACTCCTTCAGCCACTCCGTGGACTACCTCATGTGGGCGAGATCAGGCAACAGGGATTCATCGTGGCTATCGAGTTGGTGGAGGATAAGGAGACGCGGAAACCCTATCCGCTCGAAACGCGGGTCGGCCACAGGATAGCGATGGAGGCGCGCAACCGAGGGCTCTTGCTGCGCCCAATCGGCAACGTCATCGTCCTCATGCCGCCACTCAGCACGTCAATTCCGGAACTCAAACGCATGGTTGAAATTCTGCAAGCCTCCGTTGAAACCGTTACACAACCCAGGGCAGATGGCCCAGGGTCGTGAAACAGGAGAAGGGAGCGGCCAGGTGCCCTCTTTGCTCGCAGAACAGAGGACGGGATGGGGGCTGATGATCTTTCTGTGCTCGCGCAACGCGCGGCCTCAGAAGACCCTCGTTGGACGCGCGCAGTGGAAGATCAATCAGCCCCCATCCCTAAAGAAATAACAAGCGAGCTTGGAAGGAGTATGGATATCGTTCGATGCGCGCAGTCGAGGGCAACCTTGGCCACTCCCTGCCAATACTTGTTAAAGAGGATGAAAGATGTATTTGGTGAGCAGCCTCATATAGGCATGGATCAGTCAACGATGAAAACGTAGGATGTCCTGACCATCTGTCACAACCATTAGGGCAATTAAACCATGTCGGGCGAAATTGAGATAGCGGCAGGTTTGGCAGGCTACCTTGAGAAGGATGCCTCTGTTGTCGAAACATCCCGTAAAGAATGGGAGCCTGAATATACAGCCCTGAATCGCTTGGTAGACATCTTCCGTCGTATCACGCAGTTAGTCGTAATAAAGGACAAAAATCTCAGTCTGCCATCGCAGCTATTCCTTGTTGTGCTCAATCAATCATACGGAGTGTCCTCTGAACTACTCCGAAGAAGGACAACAGACGCGCAAGCTTTGATGAGACAAGCAGTTCAAGCGGCGGGGAGAGCCCATCGACTTTGAAAGCATCCAGAGCTTACACAAGTTTTTAACGAGGCCTATCCTGACATCAACGATGATAACCATCCTAAACAGTTTAGGATCTTTCCAGCTTACAGTGGGTCATTCTGTGATCCGGTCCTGCTGAACGCCTTGTCTATGGCGGCGTTCCTGGCGTTCTCCTCTGCTTGAAACTGGTGCAGGTTCTGGTGCAGAGTCTCCGCATGCACAACCCTACATCACTCCGTGCCCTCTTCTCGCTGCCGGGCTTCGTCGCCGCCTCCCGGCTCCTCGGCGTCTTCGGGGACCGCTACGCCAGAGTCCTGGTGTTACGGCGCCGAAAAAAACAGCGATCTGCTCACAGTGTGGCC
>CAMDRK010000031.1 GCA_945906715.1 Nitrospira lenta | reverse complement strand
AGCACAGAAGATCATCAGCCTCCATCCCTTCCTCTGTTCTGCGAGCAAGAAGGGCACCTGGCCACTCCTTTCCCCTCCTTCTTAGGCCGTGCGTTCCGGGAGCGCAGGACCAATGTGGATGTCCTTCCCATCCCCCTCTCATTGTCAGACCGACCCAGGCGGAGGCACTCTGACCCCGCATGCTGGCGGCGTTGCAAACTGTTTGACAGCCATTCGTGTTTGGCGTACGCTCTGTGTAGCCGTTACACATGGAGGATTGCATGGCAACTAATCTAGCCATTGATGATGTGTTGCTGGAGCGCGCACGCCGGGTTGGGAAGCTCCGTACCAAGAAGGAAACCGTCACGCAAGCCCTGACCGAATTTATCCAGCGGCGCCGCCAACGGGAGATTCTGAAGTCGCTCGGCACAATCGAATTCCGGAAGGGATGGGACTACAAAAAGGATCGTCGCGATCATGAATCTGGTCGTTGATACGTCCGTGTGGTCTTTAGTGCTGCGACGGCCGCGGGTGGATGAAGACGATCCCCACGTCCGCGCTTTTCGCTGGCACCTTGACTCAGGTGACGGGATTATTTTAGTCGGCAATATCCTTCAGGAACTCCTCGACGGACTACGCTCCACGAAACAGTTCGACCGCTTATTGGCCCTCCTCGATCCATACCCTCTCCTCGACCTGGACCGACAGACCTATATCGCCGCCGCTCGGTTACAGTCCCTATGCCGCTCAAACGGAGTCAATGCCGGCTCCATCGATTTCCTGATCGCGGCTGCATGCTGTCAGCATGGATTCCCGCTGCTCACCGCTGACAAAGACTTTATGAGAATTGCCCGTCATTGTGATCTCGTCACCTTACCCACCTAACCCGCATAATTCATGAGCGCTTCTGCGGTAATCGCGGATTCGTGGCTGCGACAAGTCTCCTTCTGGTAGGGGGTGAATCGTCATCTGGACCGGCCCAAACGAAGAGAGCTTGTCCAGAAACCGACGCCGTCGAGGAAGAACCTTCTACTGTTCGAACGGGACGGCTGTTTCCGAAGGCTTGGAAGCGGTTTTGATACCCGGCGCAGTGACTGAGTCAGCAGAATGCGGGAACCCTACTGAATGCACTCGAAGCCCATCGCTGAATTCTTTGCGGAAAGGATAGTGTGCAATATTCAAGAGACCGCCAAGAATTTAAATGGAGCAGGGCAATCTCCACTTGATCTCGTCCACCGAAGTGGTAGATGATGATTGGTTGAGACACCGTTATCGACCAACAGAGGTGACTATCATGACCAAATCGCAAGCTGCTGCGTTACGCGAGAAGTGGGCGGAGGGGGACAACCCACCTTGTCGGCACCTGCACCTGGAATTAGAGCACAACAACAACGATTATTTGACGGACAACTATCACTGTACTGCCTGCGGTGAGTTGGTGGCCGCCAACACCCGTGATCCCTTTCAAGTCATCTGACCCCGACCAGTTCATGAGCCCTTGCATTCTTATGTACTGGTCGGCGAGTGATGGCAAGGCTTTCACGTACCTTCCAGCACTCAGGACCAAGCAGCCCGGGGTTGCGAATCTCGATGGCATAGCGAAAGTCCTACCACCCAGCCTCTCTCAGCCTCTCTATCTGCCTAGGTAACCGCTCTTTTCTTCATCTTGTGGCTAGCGTGATCCGGTCGTCTGTGCTATAGACCGCATCGGGTCTCGTCGAACAACCTCGAAAGACACAAGCACGATGCCGGCTTCCATTGATGTAACCTTCATCGTTTTCTCCACCCTCGTCATTCTGAGCATTTTGACGATCAAGCTCTCGAATCGCTTTGGCATCCCCTCACTGGTCTTGTTCCTCGGCATCGGCATGTTGGCAGGGTCCGACGGTCTCGGCGGCATCTCCTTCGACAATCCGGCTCTGGTGCGATCGCTGGGTATCACTGCGCTCGTCTTGATTCTATTTTCCGGTGGATTGGATACGGAGTGGACAGCGATACGCCCCATCGTGTGGCAGGGGCTATCGCTCTCGACGATCGGAGTTCTGATCACTGCGCTACTCATCGGAATGTTTGTCGCCTGGGTCCAGGGGTTCTCATTCCTGGAGGGCCTCTTGCTTGGCGCAATTGTGTCGTCCACCGATGCTGCGGCCGTCTTCATGGTGCTACGGGCGCGGAGGACCAAAATCCCACGGCGATTGATCCAATTGCTCGAATTTGAATCGGGCAGCAACGATCCGATGGCCGTCGTGTTGACGATCGCGCTGATTCGACTGTTGATGGAACCCTCAACCTCTTTTGGAGAGCTTGTCCTATTCTTCGTGATGCAAATGGGCGTGGGAACGGCGATCGGCATTGCGATGGGCGAGATCATGCGACGATCGTTCAATGCGCTCGACTTGGAATTGGAAGGCATTTACCCGGTGCTGTCGGTGGCGCTGGCGCTGCTGACCTACGGCCTGACCGACTACCTGGGCGGGAGTGGATTTCTTGCCGTGTACCTGGCGGGGCTCGTCATGGCGAGAAAGCCGTTTACTCACCAGCAGAGCGTCTTACGCTTTCACGATGGGCTGGCCTGGCTGATGCAGGTCACCATGTTTTTGGCGCTGGGGCTACAAGTATATCCAACAAGGCTCGTGCCAATCGCCGGGGTGGGCATCCTGATTTCCCTCTTCCTGATCTTCGTCGCCCGCCCTGCCAGTGTCCATATAGCGTTGGCCTTTTCACCAATGTCCCTTCGAGAGCAGACTCTTGTGGCCTGGGCAGGGCTCCGTGGGGCCGTGCCGATCATCTTGGCTACGTTTCCCTTAGTGGCCGGAATTGAAAAGGCAGACTTGATCTTCAACATGGTGTTCTTTATTGCGCTCACGTCCGTCGTCATGCAGGGGACGGCGATTCCGTTGCTTACGCGAATGTTGAAGATCGGAAGCCCACCATCGAATGAAATTCGGTCCGGCCCTCAACGTAATCCGCCAACGCCCCCAAAGCCGATGCCGTAGTTCTCTGCAGAATGGACGGTCAATAAATAACAACAGCCTGCCCGGAAATTTCGCGGGGTAGTTCAGGAGAAGGTCTGGAAATGGTTGGCGGTTTCAAGTTCCAAGTGCAACGGGTGAAGGATGGCGCAGTTGCGCATAGACTTCCAGGGGCGTGGCAAAGTCGAGACATTTCCTCGGGCGCGTGTTCAACCGATGGGCGATGGCGTTCAACTCACGTTGGGTGTAGCCCGACAGGTCCGTGCCCTTGGGCAGGTACTGGCGCAGCAGGCCATTCGTATTTTCATTGGTGCCACGTTGCCAGGGGCTGTACGGATCGGCAAAGAAGATCTGGATCGCGAGCCGCTGGGCCAACTGCTCGTGTTCGGCCATCTCTTTCCCTCGATCGTACGTCAGGGTTTTCCGCAGCGGGGCGGGCACATGCCGGAGTTTTCTTGCAAAGCCCTCGCGGGCACTCGTGGCATCGGTCCCCTCCATCCGGGCCAGAATGATGAAGCGGGTGGTCCGCTCCACTAGGGTCCCGACGGCCGACCCATTGCGGGCTCCCTTGATGAGATCGCCTTCCCAGTGGCCCGGCACCGTGCGGGTGGCCACCTCGGCGGGGCGCTCGGCAATCGACGTCATATTGGGGATCTGACCGCGTCGGTCGGTGCCTCGCCCCCGAGGCCGGCGTGCTTTGCGCGCCTGACGCAGCGCGGACAGCAGTTCGCTCCGCAGGGTGCCGCGGGGCAGCACATACAGCGCGGCATAGATGGTTTCTGTCGAGAGGTGCCGTCCCATGTCGTCAGGATACTCGCGTCGGAGGCGTCCAGCAATCTGTTCGGGCGAGCAGCCCTCAGCCAGAGCTGTCTGCACATACTGCCACAGCCAGGGGTTCAAGAGTTTACGCGGTCGCCGCGGCTGACGGGCTCGGGTGGCTGCCTGCGATTGAGCGGTGCAGGCACGATAGGGACGGCCCCGCGTCGTGTTGCGGGCGTATTCGCGGCTCAGGGTGCTGGGCGCTCGGCCCAAGACTCGCGCCAGCGCGCGTAGCGACTCGCCTTGGGTCAGACCCAAACTCACGGTCTCACGATCTTCAGCACTCAAGTGTGTGTAGCATCTTTTTGTCATGGCAACACCTTAGCCCTTCAGGGCTGGTAGTGTTGCACTTGGAGTTAGAACTCAAGCTTTATGAAACCCAGCGCACCAGGGCCTCTTTCACAAGAAGCCCTGGTGGCCTTGAAGATGGCTGGTCCTGCCCTATTGCACGTCGACGGTGATGCTATGGCTAGCCGTGACAGGATCGTGGTCCTTTGTGGCGCCGGTCACAGTGATCTTGTGTGTCCCCTTGCTCAGGCCCTTAAGCTCCCCCTTAAAACCCTTCTGATACTGATCGTCCACGTACGCATGGACATGCGTACCTACGGAGCCCTGGGTCAGCTCGTACTTCACCTCGAAGGTGTCATTGACCTTGTCGCCGTCCTTGGGAGACGTAATCGTCACCTTCGACCCGTCCGCTACTGGTGCAGCCGCTGGTTTATCCCCTGCGAATACTGGCCCCACGCTGAGACAGCCCGCCAACGCGATCCCTAATCCCATGAACCCGATACGTCCCATCATCTGCATCACAACCTCCTTAGTTTGAACCAACTGAATGGATACTGCCGCCTACCTCCCCTTCCGGATATCCTCTCGTCTGACTACCAACTCTTCTCCGGTAGAGAATATTTCGGCATTTTACTTTTCAGAAGG
This sequence comes from Nitrospira lenta, assembly GCA_945906715.1. GTDB lineage: Bacteria > Nitrospirota > Nitrospiria > Nitrospirales > Nitrospiraceae > Palsa-1315. The sequence goes on along the minus strand of CAMDRK010000031.1, from coordinate 9,698 downwards.
GCCTCAGTCAATCCGCACCTACGCGCATTCAAGAAGGCTGGTCCATCTGGTCTATCTCGTCTATCTGGTTGGTCGGACCTGAAATTCATCCAGAAGAACCAGAAAGACCAGCCAACCAGACAGACGAACCCAGGCACGTTGCGCGAGCACGGAAGATCATCAGTCTCCATCCCCTCCCCCCTCGCCCTGCATTATGGTACGGTAGTGAAACTCCGGAGCCAGACGATGACCATCCAGGCACAATTTCCAGATGAGCAAAACCTCGATGGCGCCTTCATCAGGCAACCTGACGCTTTTACCCGCTGGGTTACCGCCAATGGCAACTCGGGTTACCAGGCAGCGAGCGGCCGCTACCATCTCTATGTTTCATGGGCCTGCCCCTGGGCGCATCGGACGCTCATTGTGCGGAAACTCAAGAAACTGGAAGACGTGATCGGCATGACGGCCGTAGACCCGATTCGCGACGAGCGAGGCTGGACCTTCCGCGAAGGACCGGGCCATTCACTGGATTCCATCAATGGATTCCAGTTCCTCAGCCAGGCCTACAAGGCCACCGATCCGAACTATCGGGGGCGGTTCACCGTCCCCGCGCTGTGGGATACGGTGACAAAACGCATCGTCACCAATTCCGATGACGATCTCATGCGCATGTTCAACGGCGAATTCAATCGCTTTACCAACAGTAGAATTGATCTGTATCAGGAAGGAATCAGGAAGGAGATCGACGACCTCAATACCTTCATCTACGAAAACGTGAACGACGGGGTCTATCGCGCGGGATTTGCCACTTCGCAGCAGGCCTATGAACGAGCCCTGTTGCGTCTTTTCGAGGCCCTCGACCAACTCGAGGCCAGGCTGGCGCGCCAACGCTATCTCTTCGGCTCACAATTTGTCGAAACCGATTGGCGCTTGTTCGTCACCCTCGTACGCTTCGACGCCGTCTACCATGGCCATTTCAAATGCAACCTTAGAAGGATCATCGACTACCCCAACCTCTTCGGTTACCTCAAAGACCTCTATCAGACCGACGGCATCGCCGACACCGTCAACTTCGACCACATCAAGCGGCACTACTACATCACCCACGACGACATCAATCCAACCCGTATCGTCCCTCTCGGTCCCGACCAAGATCTGACCACTCCTCACGGCCGAGAACATCTGCAATAACGAGGAAACTGGTTGCTCTGGTTTGTTTGGTTTGTCTTGTGTATTTGGTTGAGCCAGACAAACCGGATAAACCAGAGCAACCAGCCTGGCGGCAACCCTTGCATGGCCCATATGTTCGTGGTAGGGTGCAACGTGATCGCGTAAGACCTTCCGTGCGTGGAGGCTGCAGTCCTCCTGGAAACACGAAGCCTAACGCGATCTTTTTTTGTCCGCACGCAGCCGTTCTGCATCTGCCGAGCACTCCGCCTAAGGCGTACCCATCCATCGCTCGCATTGCTAGCCCGACATCGCCGTGGGGTCGTCTTTTATCACTTAAAGAGGTGCATCCTTGTTTTTATCCGTATGGTCAACAGTTCGAGCATTCCTGCGCGACGCCGCAGGGAGTCTCTATCACATTCTCATCGTCGCCCTGAGTGCAGGCATTGCGCTCTTGCTCCCGGCAGGCGCCAAACAGTTTTTGTTGTTCTGGGCTCAGATCGAACAGGACAGGCTTTCGCTCATCGCTGTGGAAATGACGGTGGCGATCCTCCTGATCGTCTGCCTCAATTACTTCCATCACAGCATGCGAAACCGAGCCCTCGCCCTCGTGGCGACCGGCGCTGGCCTCGTCTCGTTCTTCCCTCGACGCACGCGGGGAGCACAACGGCATATCGAGCAGCTCAAAGAAGAGGAGGGCATAGGCCGAACCATTTCGGTCATCGGGTCCAGCGGCCACAGCACCTTTGTGGATCAAGTGGGAGGCCTGTCGTCGGTCCTCGACAAATGCCTGGGGGCCAGAATCATGCTGGTGAATCCCTACAGCCAGGAAGCGAGCGCGCGCATACAGGCCATCAGTCATCCAGAGTTCACGCTGGACACATTTCGGAAAGAAGTTCGGCAGAGTATCCATCTCCTCAAGCGGCTGAAGGCCATGGGGAAATCCGTGAAGCTCAAGCTCTACTCGGATTCCCCGTTGATGAAATTGGTGATCCTTGGAGATTACCTCTGGCTCCAGCATTACCATGCCGATCTGGATATTCAGACCATGCCGGAGTATGTCCTGCGGCACAACCGCAAGGACCATGGCCTCTATACCCTCTATGCCCACTACTTCGTGCAGCGATGGGAGAGCGCCGAGATTCCGGAATATGATCTCGACACGGATGAGCTGGTGTACCGAAACAAAACCGGCAATGAAATCCGAAGAGAACGGTTTGAGATTGGGGCGGCATCTGAAGAAATCGGAGCCCTGCGGCAGCCGCTCGATCTCACCGCCGAACCGGCCCAAGTCGGCTGAGCCGATCGAGACTGGCGGGACGGGCGAGACGCGAGGGTTGATCTGGTTCATCTGGTTTGTTTTATTCATTTGGTCTGTCTCGTTCAACCAAACAGACCAAATAACAGTCTTCTTCCGCTGGCGGGCTTTCCCAGCATCCTGGTAAAGTACAGTTCTTTTTTATTGGAAAATCTTTCCCCTCATGTCCATCCAGTGGTTCCCCGGTCACATGAATACGGCGCGCAAAGAAGCCGCCAAAACGATGGAGGTGATCGACGTCGTCGTCGAGGTGCTGGATGCGCGCATACCGAACGCCAGCTGCAATCCACTGATCGAAGAGCTGCGACTGACCCGCCAACGTCCAAGCCTGAAAGTCCTCAACAAAGCTGATCTCGCCGACCTCGCCGTCACTCAAGCTTGGCTCGACCTGTATAATCGTCAACCGGGCGTCAGCGCTGTTGCCCTTTCTTGTCATCATGCGGGCGATGCCGCCAAGCTGCCCCAGTTCTGTCAGCCGCTCGCCCCCCATCGCAACAGCAGCGCGAAACCGCTACGTATGCTGATCATGGGAATCCCCAACGTCGGCAAATCAACCCTGATGAACATGCTCCTCAAACGCCGCATCGCTCGTGTGGGCGACGAACCAGCCGTGACCAAAGTCCAGCAGCGTCACAAACTGAACGACCACATGGCCATCACCGACTCACCCGGACTATTGTGGGGGACCATCAAAGATCCTCACGTGGGCCTCCTGCTCGCCACGGTCAACGCGATAGGCCACAAGGTTGTGGATGACGAAGCGGTCGCCGAGTTTCTCGCCACCATCCTGCTTGCACGCTATCCAGCCAGGCTCACGGCCCGCTACGGTTTTGCTGTGGAAGGGCTAACGAGTATGGGCGTGATCGATGCCATCGGCAAAAAGCGCGGCTGCCTGCTGACCAGGAGCGGCGGTGGAATAGACCGAGACAAAGCGGCGAGAATCCTCTTGTCTGACTACCGCAACGGCACACTCGGCCGCACCAGCTTGGAGACACCGGCTGGTTCATCTGGTCTCTCTGGTCTATCCGGTTAGTCTGATTCAACCAAATAGACAAGACAAACCAAACAAACCAGATCAACCAAAGAAACCAGAGGGCGCCTCCCTCACAATCCGACTCTGACGAAGTCGATGTACCCTCGTTCGACGTCCGTGCTTATAAGCTCTACCTGCACCTTATCTCCGACGTCGAGGCCACGCTCGCCCGTCACCATTCTCCCTTCGACCGGTGGCTCAAGGAGCCGGACCCACGTACCTCTGTCCGAGGCGCCCGTCACGATGGCGTCGAACCGCTGCCCAATCCGTGATTCAAGCAAGAGGGCGGCGGCGGATTTGCGGAGCTGGCGCTCGACTTTTTCCGCGCCGTTCTCTTTCTCGGTACAGTGGTCGGCCAGATACTTCAGTTCTTCCGATTGGTACGGCGTTGACGCACCGGCCAGCGCCGCTTTGATCAGCCGCTGGGTGATGAGATCAGGAAAGCGTCGGTTGGGAGCCGTGGAATGGGTGTACCCCTTCACCGCAAGCCCGAAATGTTCAGGAGCGCCATCCTTCGACTGATCCAGTACATACTCGCCTCTGCCAATGAGCTTCACGATGGCCAGGGAAAGATCGGGAAATCTGAGGGGATCGGCCTTCCGGCGTGCGATGAGGAACGATTCGAGCGCACCAGCGTCCGGCTCCGAGGGTAAGTGCTCGCCCCAGCGCGCAGCGACCTCAACAATCCGCTGCCAGCGTTCGGGAGAGCGCAGGATACGGCGGAAGGAGGGCATGCCCTTTCCCTTGAGGTACGATGCGGTTGCCTGATTCGCTGCAATCATAAAATCTTCGATCAGCTCCTTCGCGCGATTCTTCTGCTCGACCTTGAGATTGGTCAGCACCTCACCCTCAAACACAGCTCGTGGTTCAATCGTTTCAAGACTCAGCGCGCCTTGTTCGTGTCGTCGAGCCTTGAGGCGCTGCGCGACCTGGTCTTGGAGGCGGAGTTGCACATCGAGGCCGGAGATGGCCTTGACCCGATCAGGCACAGGTGCCTCTTCGGCGAACCACGCGGCAACGCTGTTATAGGCCAACTTCGCATGGTTACGGACCAGCGCCCGAAAGAGAGTCGAACTGAGGACCGCCCCGTCCTCCGCAATCACCATCTCCACCACGATCGCGAGACGGTCTTGCCCTTCGCCGAGAGACGTCAGATCGGTCGACAGTTTTTCCGGCAGCATGGGAAACATGCCGCCGGACGTATAGACCGACGTCGTATTGTGTTTGGCATGAACATCCAGAGCGGACTCCTTCGTGACCAGTGCGTCCACGTCGGCAATCGCGACCAGGATCTTCACCGACCGGCCAGCACCTGGTTCGGCCACGGTGAGCTGGTCGAGGTCTCGGGAATCGTCGTTGTCGATCGACGCCCAGAGCAGCTCCGTCAAATCGCGTATGTCTGAGTCCCGGTCCGTGGCAGCAGCCTCTATGCGGGAAAGCTCGGCCATCGCCGCGGCAGAAAAATCCGGCAAGAGGCCTCGTTCGACCATAGCGCGACGAGCGATATTCCTGAGATCTGTGCGATGGCTTTTCATTTGTCTCCTTCAGTCTGGGGTGAAACCTGGTTGGGTCTTGGAGAGAGAGAAGCATGAGAGGGCAGCCTAGATGCCCTCCTATGCTCGTGCAACGCGCGGTTGCGGACTCCCCTCGTTGAACACGCGCAGTGGGAGACCATCTAGCCCGCCCTCAAAGAGAAAACAGATGGGCGGTGGACTCTCCTGAGAGAAAATACTCTCACCCTATTTTCTTTTGCCAACTAGACCTCATCTGCCGTCACCGCCACCGCGAAGGGCACACCGAGGGTCTCAAAGTGACGTTGGCCGCACCGTACCTTGTCGGCTTCGGTGGTACGGAGCTTCAGAAAGTCTTTAGTGCTCTTGGTTTCCTTCACGAGGTAGAGCATCTGGTCGTCGTGCTTCACAATGGCCCAGTCCGGGTTGTATGTGCCAACAGGAGTTTCCACCTTGAACCAGTCAGGCAGTTTCACGAAGAGCTTGATGTCCTCGCGTTCATCCAAACGCTTGGCAAATTCTCGTTCCACTTCTGAGTCGTACACCACATACTCGTATACCGAGTTGTTCACTTTGAGTGCAGTAAGATAGTTGATCAGCTCTTCATTTTTGAAGAGCAGCATCTCCCATTCGACTTCCGGCCCTGAGCCGTCAATTCGCTCATATTTGATGCCGTCCACGAGCAGGCGGTGGAGTTCATGTTTCAGAATTGCGGCCACGGCATCCATGAAGCGTTGCGGGTTGTTGAAGAATTCTTTCAGCCGTCCTGAAGCCTTTAAGATACGCACTAAGGTTGAACGGGTGAGTTCAGTCTCGTTTTGTAGATAGGCCAACAAGTCGGGAATGGGATGGTGCCCATACTCAACTTCCTCCTCAGCTGCCGTCATGGGCGCTGCTGTTACCCCGCGTTTTTCAATGCCAAGCCGCCCGGCAGTTACCCGGATGCGCGGACTTTCAATCTTCTCCATCCGCTTCACGGCGTCCACCGCACGCTCAACGAGCTTGTCAGTCTCAAACTCCACCCGGTACGTGGTCTTGGGCTTGATATGGTCCCATAGCGCGATGAACTCGGGGCTCAACGTCACTTCCTTCTTTAGTTGATTCTTGTGCTCGTCCCGCTCCCTACAGATGTGCCGTTCGATCTGATAGGACGACAGCAAATCGATGACAGCCGGCACCAATTCTCGATGGGCGTCTGGCAACTCCAGCTTGAAGTCTTTGCGCTTGGGGTCGAACAGCGGCTGGATGCGCCCTTCGGCGTCTAGCATCTTCTGAGTGACAAGAGAATCACGGATCACCTCGGCGGCTTCACGCCCAATAGGCTGCTCAATGCCATCGACTACACGGATCAACTTGGCTAGTGCGGTTAGCGGCACCTTGCCGAAAGTGACGCCGCAGTCTTCCTCGTACTCGGTCTGCAACGCCTTGGCGAAGTCCTCATAGCTCTCGTTTGCCATGACATACAGCTTGTTGACCGAGTCGTCGAAGACCCGCAGACCATTCTGGTAGACAGGCAGACGCAACCCACGTCCGATCTCCTGCCGCTTTTTGACGGCGCTCTTGGTTTCGTTGAGCGTACAGATCTGGAAGACGTTGGGGTTGTCCCAACCCTCGCGCAGGGCTGAGTGACTAAAGATGAAGCGCAGCGGTTCCTCCATCGAGAGCAAACGCTCCTTCTCCTTCATGATCAGGTTGTACACCTCATCGTCGGCCTGGGTGTCACCGCGGGTATCTTTAAGAAACTCTACGACCTTGCCGCCAACCTTCTTCTTGTCGGCTGCGAAGTAACCGTTATGCAATTTGTCCATCGGCTCCTTGAGCCAACCCAGTTCACGGTACCGCACATCCTTTGCAAGTTCCGATAGCTCTGCCTCAAATGTTTCTGCGAGCTTCCCCTTCACCGGCTGGCCGGCCCCATCATAGTCACGGTAGTTGGCCACGCGGTCGATAAAGAAAAGCGAAAGCACTTTGATGCCGCGCGCACCAACTTGAAGCTCCTTTTCCAGATGTCGTTTGATCGTGTGTTTGACCTGGGCTCGCCACACATCGTCCCGCATCGCACCGATCTCCTCACTTTGGCGGAGAGTCCGGCCATTGCTAAAGCGAATGTACTCGTTGCCGGGCTCGGCGTTGATCTCGGTGACCTCGAAGCCGTTCTTATAATTAGCCCGTTCATTCGAGAGGGTGAATAGGTCAGCGCCTTGCTTGACGGCAACCGACTTTTCCTTTGGTCCGTCTGGATTCTGCACATGGATGCGAAGCTTGGCTTTGATGCCGTTCTTATAATCAATCTTTTCGACACGCACAAAGGCATCGTTGGCCGTCCCTTCGGCGAAAGCGCTTGCCACCACGATTTGCTTGACTAGCTTTAGTTCGAACGCGCGCACCGGATCGAGTCTATAGACGAGGTTGTAGGGATTACGGTGCGTTGCGGAATAGCGAAGAGTGCAGAGTGGATTGAGCGCCTTGATTGCCTCCTGAGCCTTGTCGGTCGAATCCACGCTCTGAGGCTCGTCGATGATCACAATGGGCCGAGCCGCCTGCACGAACTCAATGGGCTGGCGGCCAGAGAGTTTGTCGCTCTCTTTATAGATCACGTTACTCTTCTGCTCAGCCTCGGTACCGGTAAAATTCTTGCGGAAGGCATCGATGTTGATGACCAGGATTTGCAGCATGTTGCTGGTCGCAAACTGACGCAGCCGATTGACCTTTTTCGCGTCATAGACGAAGGATTCAAAAGACAGGTTGTTGTAGAGCACGCGGAAGTGCTCGGCGGTGATCTCGATATTTTTGAGCACGCCCTCGCGGATGGCTACACTGGGCACCACGATGATGAACTTCTGAAAGCCATAACGCCGAGACAGCTCGAAGATGCTGCGGAGGTAGACGTAGGTCTTGCCCGTGCCGGTCTCCATCTCCACCGAGAAGTGCGGGCAAGGTCGTGACTGGTTGGCCGGGCCGTCGAATAGATCCCACGCTTCCAGCGCCGCTGCAGGGTCAGCTACTTCGATGTCGTTCAGGGTCTGAAGAGCACGTGTGTTCGCCAACAATTTGCCTTCTGCCACCAACAACTGATTGCCAGAGCCCAGTTCGGTCTGCTGCTGGCCAGCATAGAGACCCGTACCGGCACCCATCTTGATGACGGCATACTCCGGCGCGCCCTGCGGCTGGCCGTCGAAAAGGCCGGTGACGGCGGCAACAGCATCGAGCTGGAACTGCTGATTGGCGTCGAACTGAAGTTTCATGGATTTTCGTTTGCTACGGTGTAGGCTTGATCCGGTCGATTGGGAGCCTCCGGGTACCGTAATTGAAGCTTTCCGCCCCGGGTCATGGGCGTAAGGTATCGCTTGCGCAACCCTTCCGTGCTCCTGTTCAGAAGGTCTGCCAACTGTTGTGCGGTCAGAAAGCGTCCTCTGCAAAGCGCAGAGATAACGGACATGACTTGCTCTCCGCCGGCTTTGCCGCTGTCGGCCACCGGCTTGGCTATGTCGCGTAACTGAGTCTGCACCTCTTCCGGCAAATGTCTGGAGTCGCCTGGCAAACGTCCGGAGCTCTCTGGCAAATGTCCGGAGTCCCCGGGCAAATGTGAGGAGTCCCCCACATCAAAATGCGATGGTTCCCTGGGCCCGCTACCAAGCCGGTAGGTTGTCCACCGCCGCCGATTGTCGGAAACGAGCAGTCCTTGTTCGCACAGTCGGGTCAGCATCCGGGTAATGTCCACCGGATGATCGGTCAGCAGCTCCTGCAGCCGTACGTTGGAGACCGACCCCTCGACGTCCGCTGTGGCTAGGGCCTGGAGTTCTGCCGCGGCCAGTGAGTCGACTCGCGAGCCGAACACGCGGCGCAAACGATCGAGGGTCTCGGCTGGAATCAAACTGATCATTGGCAGGGTCAGCCGCACGCGATCCGGCTCGCTTCGTACTTCAAGCCGTGGCGCGCGCCAGTGCTGCGCCCGCCACCCGGCGCGTATCTTGTCCGCGCCCGATCCCGCGCGCTCGCCGCCACCGATCATCAGAAACATCTGCTGGAGCGATTTATTGCGGCACTCGCTCACGCCACCGGCCAAGTACTGCTCCACGGATACCAGCAGCGTGCCGGGATTCTCGATGATGAAGCGGTCCGGAAAGCGTTCGACCACGACACCACCGGCGCCGGCATAGTCGCCGTGGATGATTGCGTTGACAAACGCTTCACGCAACGCTTCATGGGCCGGTGTCACGTCGCGCCGCATGGCGCCTTCCAGTTGGAACGGCGTCGGCAGTCCGGACGCCAGTTTTGTCCAGACCCTGCTGTAGAACTGAAACAGATTCGCTTCCCACGTTCCGTCGGGATAAATCCGGTCGGTCCAGCGCAGCTCCGGATCGAGCTTCTCCCGGTAGTCCACGAAATAGTTCGGTGCTCCATTCGGATCGCGTATCGCCTGATCCTTGCCGAACATCAGCAACCCGGCCAGCGTCAATCCCTCGTTCCCCAACGATCGGTCATGGCGCCATCCGCCAAGCCGTTCGAGAAGATCGCGATCCGGTAACGCCAGCCACGGATGTTCACCCTTGGCGGCGAGGAGCCGCTGGCGGTATTGCGCGAGGCTCGGCCCGTCGATATCCGTCAGCGCGAAGCCTGCCAAGATGCGATGGTCCGGCGGCATCTCGTCCGCATCAGAAAGCATGCGACGCACTTCGGCATCGGTGCA
>CAMDRK010000030.1 GCA_945906715.1 Nitrospira lenta | reverse complement strand
GCCGCAATGAGATCGAACGGCTGTTCCGTCGGCTGAAGGGATTTCGACGCATCTTCACACGATTTGAAAAACTCGATGTCATGTTCGTCGCGTTCATCAATTTTGCGCTAATCGTCGAGGCCTTGCGTTAAGTGTTAACAGGCCCTAGATTGCTCGTCTCGCCTGTCTCGCACGCCAGCGGACCATTGGACAGGCGCTCGGGATTTCAGTTATTCTACGGCAACATTTACCGAGTCATCTGTTTCGTATGAACACTAGCCCAGGAACATAGTTAACCCGATTGCACAGCTAACTTTTTGACGCACGACAAAGGAGGGTACTTCACGATGGCTCAATCCCAATCCGACACAGTCCATGTCTTCGATACGTGGGTGAAAGGCACGAAGCGGCTCCTGCACTTCGACGTGATGACAACGGATGAGGCGACGGCCTTGACGCTTGCCAAGCAACATTTGGCCAGCCTCGGAGAAAATAACGTCCCAGTTACAGTGAAAGAATGTCAGTTCTGCCACACCGAACCGCTGGCGATGTTCTCCCCCGAGCAGCAGCGCCAATTCCGTGAGCAAGGCGGATTCATCATCACCCTCTCGACATAGCAGGCGGAATGAACAAGGGTTCGAGGTCCGAAGTTCGAGGTTTTCGAAACTTCGAACCCAGAACTTCGAACTTCGGATCGCGCTTCACGCGCGACGGTCTGTTAAGCTGGCGGGGATTCGTGCGGCAGTAGCGAGAGGTCTTTCTTCTCAAAGGCGAAATGGATGATCAGGAACACGACCCCTACGCTGATCGCCGAGTCGGCGACATTGAAGGCCGGCCAATGGTAGGTACTCACATAGACATCGAGAAAGTCGATTACTTCTCCATAGCGTAATCGATCGATCAGATTCCCGATCGCTCCTCCAAGAATTCCGGCAATACTGAGCTGTCCCATCCAATCCCTCTTCGGCAACCGGAAGAGGATCGTCCCCAACAGGGCCAGGGCAAACAGCGACGTGACCCCGAAGAACACCATGCGAAACGCATCGCTGCTGCCGGCCAGCAAGCCAAAGGCAGCGCCAGGGTTGCGGATATAGGTCAGGCTGAAGAGATTGGGAACAATCGGAAGGGACTCATTCAGCCGCATCGACTGCACGATGGACAACTTCGTCACCTGATCGATCGCGATGATCGCGCCGGCAAGCAACGCCAGAAGCAGATAGCGGACAGGCCCGCTCATCACTGCACCGCCTCCACGCAACGCTCACAGAGCGTCGGGTGGTCGGCGTGCTTGCCAACCGCCTCTCGATAATTCCAACAGCGCTCGCATTTTGCGAAGGAGGACTTTGTCGCCGCAATCGCCATTGGGCCTTTTGCCTCACCACTGGCAACTAGTTCAACCTGTGAGACGATGAAGAGCGTGGTCAGGTCCTTCTTATAGGGCTGAAGAAACTCGTAGGTGTCAGCATCGGCCCGAAGTTCCACCGCCGCCTCCAACGATGATCCGATCGTTTTATCACGCCGACTTCCCTCCAACACACCCTGCACCTGCGTGCGATAGCCCAACAACCGCTCCCATCTCTCAGCTAACGCGGCATCCTGCCACTGGGGCTGAGCCTCCGGGAATGTGCTTAGATGGACACTGCTCACTCCAACACGACTTCCCTGCTGCGTGGCCAAAGTTCGCCAGATCTCTTCCGCCGTAAAGCTCAACACTGGAGCCATCAGCTTCGTCATCGCCACGAGGATCTCGTAGAGCACCGTCTGCGATCCACGCCGCAAGGGCGAGTCGGCCCGGAAGGTATAGAGCCGATCTTTCAGAATATCAAGATAGACGGAACTCAGATCCACCGAGCAGAAGTTATTGAGCGCGTGGAAGATCGTGTGAAACTCGAACTCATCGTAGGATTTCCTGACCCGCGGAATCAGTTCGCTGAGTCGATGCAGCGCCCAACGATCCAATTCAGGCAACTGGTCATAGGGGACTCGGTCTTTGTCCGGATCGAAATCGTACAGATTACTCAGTAGAAAGCGGCAGGTATTCCGGATCTTTCGATAGGCCTCGATGAGATGGGTCAGGATTTCAGGAGAAATCCTGAGATCGTCGCGATAGTCCTGCGCCGAGACCCACAGACGCAGGATTTCAGCGCCAGATTGTTTGATCACGTCCTGCGGCGCGACGACATTCCCCGCCGACTTGGACATCTTCTTGCCCTGCCCGTCGAGAACAAACCCGTGGGTCAGGACGGCCTTGTATGGCGCGCGATGATCAGTTACGACGCCGGCCAGTAAAGCGCTGTGGAACCAGCCACGGTGCTGGTCCGACCCTTCGAGATAAAGATCGGCCGGCCACCACTTCCGTGCTTTCAACACTGCCGCATAACTGACGCCTGACTCGAACCAGACATCGAGAATATCCCGTTCCTTCTCGAATGCTGTTTCGCCGCATTTCGAACAAACCGTGCCCTTGGGCAACAGCTCGGCAGCCGATCGTTCAAACCACACATCGGCCCCTTTAGATTCCATCAACGTCGCAAGGTGTTCGATCACAGTTGGGTCGGCCAGCACAGACCGGCACCCCATACAGGTAAAGCCTGGAATCGGCACGCCCCACACTCGTTGCCTGGACAAACACCAATCGGGTCGATTCTCGATCATCCCGTTGATCCGATCACGGCCAAAGGCTGGAATCCAGCGAACCCGTCCAATCTCCGCCAGCGCTTCTTTCCGAAGCTCGTTCGTCTCCATCGACACGAACCACTGTTCGGTGGCGCGAAAGATGACGGGATTCTTGCAACGCCAACAGTGCGGATATGAATGGTTCAACAACCCCTGGCCAAGCAACCGTCCGTTAGCCTGCAGGAACTCCACGATCTTCGGATTCGCCTTCAACACATGCTGGCCGGCAAATTCCTTCACGACCTCGGTAAACCGCCCTCCGTTGTCGACCGGCGCCAAAATTTCCAACCGTTCACCAGGCGAAGCCTTTGCATTGTGCTCAAGGACGAGGATGTAGTCTTCCATGCCGTGACCAGGCGCGATATGGACACAGCCGGTTCCCTGATCGAGGGTGACAAAGTCGCCGAGCAGAATGGGCGACAGGCCTGTGGTCAGAGGGCGCTGCGTTTCGATCCCTTCAAACCCTTCGCGCCCCTTCTTAACCCCGATCACCCGCAGGCCTTCAAGCTTGCAGACCTTCGTCATGCTTTCAAGAAGCTTCTCCGCCACGATCAGCACTTCGTCGCCGGTCTGAACAAACGCATAGTCGATCTCGGCATGGAGGCAGACCGCTTGGTTGGCCGGAAGTGTCCATGGCGTGGTCGTCCAAATCACGACGGAGACTGACTTGATGCCGAGAGGGAACGAGATATCGGGGAACGTCTTGCTGAGCACCGTGGGCGACGTGACCAACGGAAACTTCACATAGATTGAGGGAGAGGTGTGGTCTTCGTATTCGACCTCCGCCTCGGCTAGGGCAGTTTGATCCGCCGTACACCAAAGCACCGGCTTCAGTCCCTTATAGACGCCCCCTCGCTCCACGAATTTACCGAACTCGCGAATGATCGTGGCCTCATAGCCGGGATTCATCGTGAGATAGGGCTGCTGCCAATCGCCTAGGATGCCGAGCCGCTGAAACTCCTCACGCTGAATCGTGTAAAACTTTTCCGCATATTCCCGGCAGAGTTTGCGGATGGCCGGAGTATCGAGCGTCTTTTTCTTGTCGCCGAGCTCTTTAAGCACTTGGTGTTCGATCGGCAGACCGTGGCAATCCCATCCCGGCACATAGGGCACTTGATAGCCCGCCATCGTCTTCGATTTGATGATGATGTCTTTAAGGATCTTATTCAGCGCGTGACCGATATGAATCCGGCCATTGGCGTAGGGCGGGCCATCGTGCAAGACATACAGAGGCCGGCCTTTTCCTGCCTCCTGAATCTGCTCGTATAACCGTTCCTTCTCCCACGAGGCCAGGAGTTCAGGCTCCCGCTGCGGCAAATTCGCCTTCATGGGAAAATCGGTTTTCGGCAGATTGAGGGTGGCTTTGTAATCCATGGGCTGTCTGGTCTCTCGCTAAAACCTTAGAACGTAATTGGGATCAAGGGTTGGAATATACCGGAATGACAGGCGAGGCACCAGTCCTTAGCGTTGATGCGGGATCGTCAAAAACGTCTTCCAGCAAGGCCGCAGCGAGCGAACATGCGAGGCGTACCCTTGCGGTACGTTGAGCATGGGAGCGACGCGAGAACGATGCTGGAGGCGTTTTTCACGATCCCGCTAACTGACTACCATCATGCGGTCCAGCGCCACCTTCGCCCAATGCTTCTCATCGCCCGGAACGACGATATGGTTCACGACGTGGCCGTCGGCAAGATTTTCCATCGCCCAGCAGAGATGGGCTCCGTCGATCCGGAACATCGTCGCACACTGGCAGACCGTGGAGGAAAGAAAGAAGACCTTCTTATCGGTAAGGTCACGCTTCAATCGATTGACCAAATTCAATTCCGTTCCCACCGCCCATGCCGTCCCAGGCGGCGCTGCCGTCACCGTACGGATAATCAACTCCGTGGACCCGGACAGGTCTGCCTTATTGACCACATCCTCGTGACATTCGGGATGGACGATCACCTTCCCATCCGGATACTGCTTGCGAAAATTGTCCACGTGCACTGGCTGGAACATCTGGTGCACACTGCAGTGACCTTTCCAGAGAATGAGTTTTGCGCGCTTGATCGCCTCACGGGTATTGCCCCCGTTGGGTTGATAGGGGTCCCAGACGATCATCGCTTCTCTCGGCAGGCCCATCTTGTTGCCCGTATTGCGGCCCAAGTGCTCGTCCGGGAAGAAGAGAATCTTCTCCCGTCTGGCCCAGGACCATTCAATCACCGCCTTCGCATTGGAGGATGTACAGGTAATCCCGCCATGTTCGCCGCAAAAGGCTTTAAGCACTGCGGCGGAGTTCACATAGACCGCCGGCATGACGGTCTCTTCCACGGGAAGGATTCGTCCCAACGCCTCCCAACATTGATCGACCTGTTCGATAGCCGCCATGTCCGCCATGGAACAGCCAGCAGCCATGTCCGGGAGGATCACCGTTTGCTTGGAGCGGCTCAAGATGTCGGCGGTCTCGGCCATGAAGTGCACGCCGCAGAAAACAATATAGGGCCGCTCCGACCGCTCGGCTGCCAGTTTTGAGAGCAGGAGAGAATCTCCACGGAAGTCCGCATGCTCGATGACTTCATCCCGTTGATAATTATGGCCTAGAATCATCACCTGATCGCCGAGCACACGTTTAGCCTCAACAGTCCGACTGAATAACTCCTCAGCCGGCAGTTGCTGGTAGTCCGTGATCGGGTTAGGAAGCGTCGAGAGTGTTTGCACGGTTTCCTCAGCAAGAGTGTAAGGGTTGGTATTCTACGTTATGGTTTCCCGACAATCAATGAAGCAGCCGTTGTAAGGAGTTCTAGCAGGCTGCGGGAAAGCCCTGTGAACACACCAGAACTTCACTAGTCCGCACGTCAGAGACAACAGGACACCGTGCAGGATGCTCAAAAAGGCCGTTCAGCAAGGCCGCAGGCGAGTCGAAACCGGAAGCGTACCCTCTGGGGTACGTTGAGGATTTCGATGAACCGAGAACGAAGCTGGCGGACTTTTTCAGCATCCTGCTAGGCCTAATACCCCGTTGACAACGTAAGGAGCCCGGCGATACGATTCTCAGTCGAAGCTAGGGGAGCCACACGGCTGAGAGTCCGCCCAAACGGATGACCCTCAGAACCTGACCTGGGTAATACCAGCGTAGGGAAGCGAGAACAACCGGACACCGTTGGTCTCTCTGCCGCACCCCCTACTCGTGGTGCGGCATTTTTATTTTTGACGACTGAGCACAGTTCACGTTTTGGAGAAAGGGTCTCCTCATGAGCGACCATACGATCAGCAATGGAGCAGCAAGTGGTAACGGACACAAGACTGCCGGATCGGCCTTGACGACCACGCCGTTCCCTGCCTCCCGGAAAGTGTATGTCCAGGGGGCACAGGCCGGCGTGCAGGTTCCAATGAGAGAAATCAGTCTGACCGCTACTAAGTCGATGAATGGGGGCACGCCTACCGTCAACGAACCGATCACGATCTACGATACCTCCGGCCCCTATACGGACCCGAACGTCACAATCGACGCGAAGACTGGATTGGCACCCTATCGCCGAGACTGGGTGATCGGCAGGAACGATGTCATCGAGCTTTCAGATATTTCCTCGCAGTATGGCCGCTTGCGCGCAGCCGATCCCAAGCTGGACGAACTCCGGTTCCGGCATATTCGTAAGCCCTTGCGAGCCAAGTCAGGCATGAACGTGACCCAGATCCACTATGCCAGACAAGGCATCATCACCCCTGAAATGGAGTTCATTGCGATCCGGGAAAATCAATCCCGCGAAGTGGCGCGCGAACTGGCCTCGCGGAATGGACATGGCGGTGGGGTCACCCAGCATCCAGGCCAATCGTGGGGCGCCAGCATTCCCTCCGTCATCACACCGGAATTTGTCCGCGATGAAGTCGCCCGTGGCCGCGCGATCATCCCGGCTAATATCAACCATCCGGAAAGTGAACCGATGATCATCGGCCGCAACTTTCTGGTGAAGATCAACTCCAACATCGGCAATTCCGCGGTCGCTTCCTCCATCGAAGAAGAAGTGGAAAAGATGATCTGGTCCATTCGATGGGGTGCCGACACAGTCATGGATCTCTCCACCGGCAAGAATATCCACGAAACCCGCGAATGGATCATCCGTAATTCACCAGTGCCCATCGGCACCGTGCCGATCTATCAGGCGCTCGAAAAAGTCGGGGGCAAGGCCGAAGACCTGACGTGGGAAATCTATCGCGACACGCTGATCGAGCAGGCCGAGCAGGGCGTGGATTACTTCACCATCCACGCCGGTGTGCGGCTGGCCTACGTGCCGATGACCGCCAAACGTATGACCGGCATCGTGTCTCGCGGCGGGGCGATCCATGCGAAGTGGTGCTTGGCTCATCATCAAGAAAACTTCACCTACACGCACTTCGAAGAGATCTGCGAGATCATGAAGGCTTACGACGTGTCGTTCAGTTTGGGCGACGGGTTGCGCCCCGGCTCCATCGCCGATGCCAACGACGAGGCGCAATTTGCGGAGCTGGATACGTTGGGTGAACTCACCAAGATTGCCTGGCGCCATGACGTCCAGGTTATGATTGAAGGACCGGGCCACGTGCCCATGCACATGATCCAGGTCAACATGGAAAAACAGCTGAAGGCCTGCCAGGAAGCGCCCTTCTATACGCTGGGACCTCTCACGACCGACATTGCGCCGGGCTATGACCACATCACCTCCGGCATCGGCGCAGCCATGATCGGGTGGTTCGGCTGTGCGATGCTCTGTTATGTCACGCCCAAGGAACACCTAGGCCTTCCCGACCGGGAAGACGTGAAGACCGGCGTCATCACCTACAAGATCGCCGCCCACGCAGCAGACCTCGCCAAGGGACATCCGGGCGCGCAGATTCGGGACAACGCCTTGTCCAAAGCTCGCTTCGAGTTTCGCTGGGAAGACCAGTTCAATCTGTCGCTCGATCCGGACACGGCAAAACTTTTCCACGACGAGACCTTGCCGGACAATGCCGCAAAAGTCTCGCACTTCTGCTCCATGTGCGGCCCTCACTTCTGCTCGATGAAGATCACGCAGGATGTCCGTGACTATGCCGCACAATTACAGGTAGACGAACAGCAAGCGATTCAAATCGGCATGAAGGAAAAATCTGAGGAGTTCCGAAAGACTGGTTCAGAAATCTATCGATAGAGCAAGCGAGGATGCTCAAAACGGTCATCCAACAAGGCCCGAGGGAACTCGAAACCGGAGGCGTAGCATTCCCACCCACCCAACCCCGAGCTGTCGGAACAGCTCTTTTCCCAAGTGGGGTACGTTGAGGATTTCGATGAGCTGAGAACGAAGTTGGGGACCGTTTTCAGCATCCGTTGAGGGAGAATAGAGTATGGCAAAACCAAAACCAGCACCATTGCGTGAGCGAGATATTACTCGTCAGATTGCGCGGGAATACTACAAAGAATTCGACCAGATTATCGAGAGCGATGTGATCATTGTCGGCGCCGGTCCTTCCGGCTTGATCTGCGCCCATGATCTGGCTGCGATGGGATTCCGGACGGTCATCGTTGAACAAAGCCTTGCCCTTGGCGGCGGATTTTGGACGGGTGGCTACCTGATGAACAAAGCCGCGATCTGCGAGCCGGCCAATGAGATCCTCGAAGAGATCGGCGTGCCCTGCAAGAAAATCACGGAATGCGAGGGCATGTACATGGTCGATCCCCCGCACGCCACCGGCGCGCTGATTGCCGCCGCATACAGAGGCGGAGCCAAGATCATGAACCTCACGAAAGTCGTCGATCTCGTTTTACGTCGCGACGGCATCCTCGAAGGCGTGGTGGTCAATAATACGACAGCTGAAATGGCCGGCCATGACATCCTCCACGTAGACCCCATCGCGCTCGAAAGCAAAATCGTGGTGGATGCAACGGGCCACGATGCCGTCGTCGTAGAGCTCTTGCATAAACGCAATCTCTACAAGGCCATACCAGGTAACGGCGCCATGTGGGTTTCTCGCTCCGAAGAAGAGGTGATGGACCGGACCGGCGAGGTCTATCCCAACTGTTTCGTGATTGGATTAGCCGTAGCGGCTGTCTACGGCACCCCTCGGATGGGTCCAGCCTTCGGCTCCATGTTACTCTCAGGGCGCTACGGTGCAGAATTGATCAAAAAGAAGCTGAAAAATGAATAACCTGTCCTCGCGGTCCCTGGAGGCCGATCAAAAAGGTCATCCAGCAAGGCCGCAAGGAGTGCGAACCCGGAGGCGTACCCTCAGGGGTACGTTGAGGAGTTCGCACGACTGAGAACGACGCTGGGGACATTTTTCATCGGCCTAACTATGGATGTGCAAGATTTTTTGATACAGGGCGAAGGCCACGAAGAAGACAAGCGAGAAGCTTGGCAACTCTTCCAGCAGGCCTATGAGCGCCAGATGAAGGGCGAACTGGAAGAAGCCGTGACCCTCTACAAGAAGTCGATTGAGACTCATCCGACAGCCGAGGCCTATACCTTCCTCGGATGGACCTATAGTTTTATGGGGCGGCTCGACGATGCAATTGAGGAATGTCACAAGGCGATCACCCAGGATCCCGACTTCGGCAACCCCTATAATGACATCGGCGCCTATCTGATCGAAAAGGGCGAGCTCGATGAAGCGATTGTCTGGTTTCAGAAAGCCTTGCAGGCTAGACGTTATGAGAGCCCGGCCTTCCCCCATCTCAACCTGGGCCGGGTCTACGAGCGCAAGGGCCAATGGACCGAAGCCATCGATTCCTACAAGAAAGCCCTGGCCCTCAACCCCAATTACGCCTTGGCCAAAAAAGCACTGGGACGGCTGATTAGTTCACTCAACTGACTGGTCTATCTGGTCTGTACGGTCTATCTCGTCTGTCTCGTTCGGTAAAGAAGAACACCCTATTCTCTGATGCGAAAGCCGCTTCACCTATGACGACGAATTCTCACCAGACAGACCAAACAGACAAGACAGACCAGAAGACCATTCTCGTCGCGGTCACCGACATTTTCTTTTACACCAAAGTCCGCGACGCTCTGATGGCGAAGGGCTACAAGATTGAACGGACTCGGACGCAGCAGGACATTGCAGAGAAAGCCTTAGCCACATCCCCATCCGCATTCATTTTGAACATGAATGACGAGAGACTGGATGCCTTCCAAGCCCTGGAAACACTCAAGGCCGATACGGGCATGAAGGCCATTCCCATCCTCGCCTTCGCCAATCACGAAGAAGTCGACACATTCAACAGGGCCAGAGCACTTGGAGTGACCAAGATTGTCTCGCGCAACGAGTTTTCCTCTCGTTTGAAAGACCTGGTAGAAGAAGTTCTCGTGGCAGACGTAAGGGGTAAGGGGTGAGGCGTATCGGATGAAACAATCCCGACTCCACGAATATCACACGAAGCTTGGTGCGACCTTCGAAGAGGTTACCGGATGGGACATGCCCGCTCACTATGGAGAGTGGCTCGCGGAATATCAGGCAGTACGCCAAACAGTCGGACTCTCCGACCTTTCGCATCGAGGCAAGATCCGCGTCACCGGCGACGATCGTCTGAAATGGCTGCAAGGCCTCATCAGCAACGATATTCTCCCACTCCAGCCAGGCGAGGGCCGCTATTCGAGCTTTCTCACCCACAAGGGCAAGATGCTTGGCTACTTTCGGGTCTATGTCTTCTCCGACAGTCTGTGGGTAGAAGATGTCGGCGAGGTCGGCGAGGCCACTTTCCAGGCCCTCCGAAAGTTTCTGCTCTACGGCATCAAAGCGAAGATGGAGAACTGTGCAGAGTCCTGGGGGCTCTTGCTTGTCAGTGGGCCCAAGGCTTGCCCGACCGTCAGCGCCGCTTTTGGCGTCGAGATGAGCGACCTCAAGCCGGTAAGCGCCATTACAGCTAAAATCGGCGGCCATACTGCGTTCGTCCTGCGCACAGAAGAAACCGGAGAGATAGACCTTGAAATACTACTGCCTGCCGATGCCCTCCATACGGCCTGGGAACGGCTCATGGAGGCCGGTGCGACGCACGGCATCAAGGTAGTCGGTGATCACGCTCGTGAGGCTCTCCGCATCGAAGCAGGGCTACCCAAGGCCGGGCCTGATCTCAACGAAGAGATCGTCCCACCGGAAGCAAATTTGGAAGGGAAAGCATTTAGCTTGAATAAGGGCTGCTATCCTGGGCAAGAAGTCGTGGCGAGGATGGATACCTACGGCAACGTACGACGGCATCTGGTAGGACTGGTCATGAAGGATGCCACGGTGCCCCCGAAGGGAGCCAAACTCTTTGCGGGCGATCGTGAAGTGGGCTGGATCAGCAGTGCTACCCATTCGCCACAGCTCAATCAAGTGATCGCCTTCGGATTTCCGCTGCGAGATTTCAGCAAGGCAGGCACTGAGCTGATCGTAGAATTCGACGGTCGCAAACATCCTGCCACCATCCGCACCTTACCCTTTTACGTAAAGAGTTAGCCGACCGATGAAACAACACTGGATGGTTCTTATAGCCGTGTTCGGACTGATGCCGATGATCCTGGCTATGTTACCGGTGGATGAGGCCTTGATTACGGCAGCTCACAAAGGGGATCTCGGCGAGGCCACCAGAGCCATCGAAAAAGGGGCCGACGTCAACGCGGCGGACAAAGACGGAATCACTCCGCTTTACAGGGCAGCTGAACAGGGGCATCAAGACGCTGTGACCCTGCTACTGGGCAAAGGCGCAGATGTGAAACAGGTGACGGTGGACGGAGCGACCCCGCTTCACATCGCCGTCGAGATGGGCCATCAAGCCGTGGTGAAACTACTGTTAGATAAGGGCGCGGATGTGAAGCAGGTGAGAAGAGAGAGCGGCGAACCTCCGCTCTTCATCGCAGCACAGGAAGGGCATCGTGACGTGGTCGCCCTGCTGTTGGATCGTGGCGCGGACATCAAGCAAGTACGGTCGAGCAACAATGCGACCCCTCTCTTCGTCGCAGCGGGCAAGGGACATCGGGAGATCGTGGCACTGCTATTGGACAAAGGGGCGGAGGTGACACCGGTGACGACGAACGGATGGACGGCTCTCCATGTCGCCTCACAACAAGGACACCAGGAGATCGCGGTCATGCTGTTGAGGAAGGGAGCAGACAAGACAGCGAAGGATGCCAAAGGCCTACGACCGGTCGATCGTGCACGCGAAAAAGGCCACGCTGCGCTGGTACTTTTGCTGGAGCCCTGAGCCAGCATAGGGGGTTCGCGATACTCATGAAGCGTCGTTGCCCCTCACCCCTGACGCCTTACCAGTCCTCTATTTGTCAGGATTTCTCGCTGCCATAACCGCCGACGCAAACTTCAGCAGACTTGCCCGTTCCTCATCGTCCAACGCCAACAGAAGGTGCGCTTCTTCGCCGTGCATCAGGCGAAGGCTGAGAAACGGTTCCTCACGGCGCTTTTCTTTGTTGTCCCACATCGCATCGATCAACTGAACCTTGTCCAACTGGCCGACCGACAGTACGTCGTAGCGGAAATACGAGTCGCCGATAACCATGTCGAACAGCACGTTGCCGGCAGTAAGCAGCACGAGATTGAAGCGCCCCTGATCTTCGTAGCCTTCTGGCAAAAACTTGTTGATATGGCAACGCGCAACTTTGCGATCCCCCAAGGCTGCACGGAATTTTTCTTTTAGTGCCGGGTAGTCGATCTGCATGGCCTTTTCATCGAGCCCCGTCGCCGCCGCAGCGGCATTTTGAGCCTGTTCAAATATCTCATCCGCTGACATCAACCCTGCCATCTGTGGAGTCCTTTCATTCGAGCACAGTTAACTTGCAGTACGCCGAGCCTTCATAGCTCTGGCGACACCGACCAACCCAAGGCCGGCCCACGCAAACTCCAAGAAAATGAATCCAACCCGCTGATCCTCAATCGCGACGATCCCTAACAGCAACGACCCGACGATGTTCAACGCAAGGTATCCAGCGTTCAGTTCACTCCAGACCCCGCTCTGAATCAGGCCATAGGCAGACAGCACCATCAAGGCCCCCAACACAGAAATGAGCTGCAACAGCATCACGCACCCCGCCCAAGCCTCGCATGCATGCACGCGCGCTGCGATTGTGTACCGTAACTGGCTACCCATCCCGATATCAAGAGGATCTTCACCGTGAAGAGTGGCAGCTACTTGGCAGATAGACGATGGGAAAACCGCGTGGCGCCGGTCTCGTCGAGGACTGTCACATCGAAGGAGGCCTTCGTGGCTTGCACCAGGCCAAAATTCATATACCCGCCTTCATTCGTCAGCATGGTCGGTCGCAATTCTACATTGGCCGGCGCCAGTCGGCCAGGCGCGGCGGACAACGGGCCGGCCACAAACTCATGGAAATCAGGAATTCCGTCACCGTTCGGATCGTATGCATTCGCTTGCACATAGTGGACATCGCCTGCCAGGAACACCACGTTCTTCACTTTTTGGCCGAGAATATGGTCCACAATCACCTGACGCTCCCGTTCAAACCCTGGGATGCCAGGCCCCCCGGCCCAGCCATCGTTCCCGGAGCCATCGGCGCTCCCTCCCTTCGGAATGGAGAGCGGCACCGTGGTCACAATCACTTTCCACGTTGCAGTTGACTCGGTGAGCCCGTTCAGCAACCACTGAAGCTGCTTCTCTCCCAACATCGTCTTCGCCGGACCATCTTGATCGGCATTCAGATTCCGATATTGCCGCGTATCGAGGATAAACACTTCGAGATCTGCTCCGGCACGCACCCTTCGATGGAGCCGATGGGGATCATCAGGCTCCACACGGATGGGCCAATACTCGCGTAACGCCTGACGCCCAGCCGGCATCTGGCTGTCAAAGGGCCCTGAAAAATCGTTCCGCACTTCATGATCGTCCCAAATGGCATAAACCGGTACGCTGCTGAGAAACCGCTGCAGAGCCGCTGCACCTCGCTGGTAACGATGACGGGCGCGGTACTCGGGCAGGGTTGCCGCCCGAAAGTCAGCGCCAGGCTCGTTCGGAGGAGACGGACAGAGGTTGTCGCTGTATATCGAGTCACCAAGAAACAGAAAGAAATCGAGGTGCTGGGCATGCATCACATCGAAGATCGGGTACCCGGCAGCGCCACGCCTGCAACGCCCCTGGCCGCCCAGATCACCACTCCAGGCAAAGGTCACAGGCGCATGACTCTGCACATCGGGAAGCGTCGTGAACTCCCCTTGCGCCGCCATTCCAGCCTCAATTGGTACGCTTTCACGGCCCTTCATGCCGGCGAATACATGCCATCGATATCGTGTGGCCGGTGTCAGCCCCTCAAGGGAAATCGCCAGGGTAAAGTCCGTTTCCTGGCCGGTCGTGAACAACGGCGTCCGTACCACAGGAATGACGCCTGTCCCAAATTTCGATAGGCTATCCCAGGCTGCCACCGACGCCCATTCGATTTGCACCATCATCGGCCCATCGGTCCGCAGCCAAAGCAGGGCCGACTGGCTCGTCACATCCCCGACCGCAATCCCTTGAGGCAACAGGTTTGCTGAAACGGCCGCCTTCCCGGCAAAGGGACTCCCAGGAGGGAGCCCCTCACGTGATGCCGACACACAGCTCGAAAGGGAAACAAGGCTGGCCAAGAGCAGGAGGAAAATAGAAATCAGACCCATCATGGCGATGGACTTACCGGAACGGGGCAGATACGTCAAGGTGTAGATAGCAAGTTAACTTGTCCGGTGTATGGAGCACATGATCTGTCCGGTTCTTTCTTCCGCATATTTCAGCCGCGCGCCGACATTGTTGCGTGCACCGTGGCCCTAGGATCGACGATCGGCGGCACGTCCGACCGATGGGTCGGGCCTTGGTGGGCTCGTCCAGCCTCAATCAGCCGACCATCCGCCTGGTAGCAGGCCAAGCACCGGGGCCC
>CAMDRK010000029.1 GCA_945906715.1 Nitrospira lenta | reverse complement strand
GGCTCGGTACTGCCTGCAAGATACCTATGTGACGTATGCCTGTTATTGCCGAATGAATTTCCGTCAGCCCCTGTCCAGTGAAGTGGTCTTACTCCAGCCGGAGTTGCTGAACGTCGATTGAGGTAGCTTAGCGAGTTCTTGCCGCCTGGGCCGGTTTCTTCTTCGCTGCTGGTTTCCCTGACACCTTGGTCAACCGGAGTGCTTGCATTTCCTCGTCACGGTCCCGGAGTTGGCGTTTCATCCATTCCGCTTCCTTGCGCAGCATACTGATTTCTGTTTCCTTCTTGGTGAGCGCATCTCTTACTATTTTTATTTCACTGAGTCTCTGAGCCGTCAATTCAGCGTCCCCCGCCTCCTGGACCGTACTCTCGGAAACCGCCTGCGCTCTTGGCTGGGCAGTTGGAAGGACCGACGTAGCTTTTGCCAGTGGGAGGGAAGCCGGCATCGGGGCCTTGGCCATTGCATGGTAGTCGATGATCATCGTCATGGCGCCTGGCTCACCGTTGGAAGCATAGGCCGGAGCCGGTTCGGTACGTGCAGCCGACTCGGGCATAAAGCCAATCGGCTCAGTACCTTTCCTAAGGGTCAAGTGGATCGATTCCTTCAGCACGTAAAGACTGCCCGTGGTGGGTTCAGAGCCTGACCCTGCCGATGAGGATATGTGGAACCCAACAAGCTGTTCGGGTTTCGCCTTTGCTAAGCCTTGTGTGAGCAGGGGAGAGAGAAATTCTACATCCTCATCGCTGAAAATTCTCATCGGCTTGCTGCCACCAGCGGACATTCTTGAAGATCCGGTTATGCTGTCATTGGCATATAACCCTTTCACGATCTTTGTGATGGTCTGTTGGTCGATTACAGCTGGATGGCTGGCTTCAAACGACCAATCGGACACTTCTTCCAAGTAGACGCTGTTATTTGGATTCTGGGCGAGCTTCGTCCCACTGGCGCAACCGCTGATAAGGAGCACACAGGCGGCGATTCCGACGAGGCTCTGCAGGATCGGATGCTGCACATTGGTTCGTGGGAGATAGCTTTTCATCGCGACTCTCCTTCTTTCAGAATCGGTGCGTGTGATTATCCGTGGCGAGTGCAATTATCGATGTCCTGGGCAATTACCAGATTCCCAGGCCCATCAGTGCCATGCTCAGTGCAATCCATCCGAAGAGTCCCAGCGCAATGATGGTTTCCAGGCTCAGGGATAGGGGTTTTTTTTCTTTTGCACTGTGATCTTGATTCTCGGTCATGCTTCGTCTCCAAGGAGTGAGAGTAATGTGTTAGCGCCTCATTTGCTAAGCAAAGACTATGCCGTTAGCAGGATGAAGTAGATTGCCTGATCTCACCAGATAAGATCAGGCAATATCAGGGGAAGATCGGGAATGAGTACGGAATGGGCTGACTCGTGAGGACGATAGTGAAAATAAGAAATAATGAGTCTAGGTATATGATAATACAGTGCTAAATCATAACTCGTATGATGAGTTGGGCTGAGGGTCTGGAACGGAAAAATTCGGCTTCCCTTGGGGACATCATGCGGATGGTGATTCCACGTTATTTCTTAAGATTTCGGATTCCCAAATAGATGTTGTTCAGAAGTGTTCGCTTTTGGAGTCGATCCTACAGAAATGATTCCGGGGAGATCGGACAGTGCAACAACGATTCAATTCACAGGTGGACGTTCTGCATATAACGTTGTGGATGAAGCATCGTAGACGGCAAGGGAGACTATGTCTCCCGGTTGAGATGATACGGCGCTCTTGTCCCAGATGACGGTGATATTGCCGTCGGATTTTCCCCTGCCCTGCGCAGCGGATCGCTTAGCGTCTCCTTCGACTAGGACTGGAACTGTTGTCATCAAATATTCCCGGTTGCGTTCGTAGGAAATGTTCCGTTGCAGGTCGAAGAGTCGCGTGATCCGTTCGGTCTTTACCGGCTCGGAAACATCGTCCGGAAACTTGCGTGCGGCGATCGTATTCTTTCGTTCAGAGTATTTGAAGATAAACGCTGAGTGAAACCGTACTTCTTCAATCAGCCGGTACGTCTCGGCAAAGTCCTCATCGTTTTCTCCGCAGAAACCACAAATAATATCGGTGCTGAGGACGATGTCCGATCGCAGGGTACGGATACGTTCAACCAAGGCGCGATATTCTTTATTGGTATAGGTGCGGTTCATCAAGTCGAGGATGCGGTCACTGCCGGATTGCCGTGGTAAATGAATTTGCTTACAGATGTGGGGATGGGATACGACAGCCTCCAACAATGAAAGCGGAAAGTCTTTGGGGTGAGGGGAGGTGAACCTCACTCGTTGGATGCCTGGTACGTCTGCCACCGCCGTGATCAATTGTGCAAAGTCCCAGTTGTCGAAGCGATAGGAATTGACGTTTTGCCCCAGGAGCGTGATCTGTTTGAATCCTTGCTCGGCGATCCGGTGGGCTTCCTGAACGATCCCTTCCGGATCGCGTGAACGCTCTCGGCCTCGAGTGTAGGGGACCACACAGAAGCTGCAGAAGTTGTCGCAGCCTCGCATGACGGCGATCCAGGCATTTACCCCGTCGGTTCGGTCCGGTACGACATCGTGATAGGTTTCATATTCCGAAAGGTCGACTGCAAGTCCCTTCTGATCCAACCCCTCTTCTTGCGAGCGCATCGCGTTGCGGATCAACATCGGTAACTGGCGATAGGCATCAGGGCCGGCGAGCACATCGACCAGCGGTTGAAAGTCGGTTAGCTCCTCTTTCAGATTTTGCGCCATACAACCCAAGACGCCTACGACCAGCGGACGTTGCCGCTTGAGTTTCTTGAGCTCGGATAAATGTTTATAGACCTTATTGTGGGCATTCTCGCGAATGGCGCAGGTGTTCATCAGAATCACGTCTGCACGTTCAGGCTCATCGGTAAACACAAAACCGTCCTGTTTCATAAGTGAGCGGACGAGTTCCGAGTCATACTCGTTCATTTGACAGCCGAAGGTCTCCAGATGCACGTGAGTTGCTGCGGATTTGGCTTTCATAGAACCGGCACCCTTTGCACTGGCTGATGTTTCGCCGTGAGCTGACCCACCGCCCAACGATCCAAAGCTCCAGTAATATGCACATCTTTCAGGTGATTGGTAAGCTCTATGTTTGAGGGACCTGCCACCTTTAGGAAGTTTGCTGTCACCCCCAACCGGTATCCATCTATTTCTCCCGACTCGAAGAGGACTGGCACGGTGGATCCGATATACCGTTCCGCAAAGGCCAGGCGTTTAAGGCGGGACAGCTCGGCAAGTTTCTTCGCCCGTTCCCGAGCGACAGCGATCGGTACCTGGTCAGGCAGCTTCGTGGCAGCAGTGCCGGGCCGTTGCGAATAGGTAAAGACATGAAAATAGGAGAAGGGAAGCTCTCGCGCGAGGCTCAAAGTATGCGTGAATGCTTCGTCGGTTTCTCCAGGAAACCCCACCATCAGATCGGTACCCAGCCCAAGGTGTGGAATCGCCGCGACGGTTCGCTGGATCAGATGGGCAAACTTTTCTGCATTGTATGGACGATTCATGGACGACAAGATGCTGTCGTCTCCGCTCTGTAGGGGAACATGGAGATAGGGACAGAGCTTCGACGAGGAAGACATCCAATCTAGGAGGGCGTTCGTGATCGTCGTTGGCTCGATAGACGAAATCCTGATGCGTTCGAGTCCTTCGATTCTCTCCAATTGTGCAATCAACCCGACCAGATCAAGCTCGTCCTGCCGATACTGCCCAACGTTGACGCCGGTCAGCACAATTTCTCTGTAGCCTTTTGCCACAAGGGCTTCGGCCTCCCGGATTACATCATCTTGGAGGCGGCTCCGCTCATGCCCGCGTGCGAAGGGGATGAGGCAGAAGCTGCACATCACATTGCAGCCGTCCTGGATCTTGATCAGCGCCCTGGTGGAGTCCGGTTCGCCATAATCCGGCAGGGTGAAATCTTCCCGGTCGATGGTGCGGGTATGAAGCACTTCCGGGTCCGGCTGCTTTTTCATAGCCTGGGGAGCCGGAAGAAATGAGGGCAAATCCCATTTGAATTGATTGCCGACGATAAGGTCGATTCCGGGAATGGTGCGCAGCTCTTGGACGCCGGTCTGTGCATAACAGCCTGTGACTGCCACAAAAGCACCGGGGGAATGTCTCAACGTTTTTCGGATTACATAACGACACGTACGTTCTGCCTCCTCTGTCACGGAGCAGGTGTTGACGACAAGCAAGTCTGTCGGCTCACCGAATTCAACGACATGGTAGCCATCGCGCCGCAAGCGAGCTTCGAGTACTGCTGTCTCTGCTTGGTTCAGTCTGCAGCCGAGTGTATGGAGCGAGGCGCGTTTCATCATAGTTGGGCCATTATAGGGAGAACCTTGCGAAGGGAGCAAGGATCTCCTGCTGGTTAGGTTGCCTTCTGCCCTTGCTTGAAGGCCTTGGAAGGCCATGGTAGAGTTCGCATGCCTGCGTACTCCATTATCGCGAGTCTTTTGTGACACCTTCGCAGTCAACAGCTTCCATCTTCATGGTCTCTCTTCTTCTCCTGCTCTCAGTGTCCGGTGGATGGGCAAAGGCGCTCCTGCCCATGGAACCTGACCTTGCGACAAGAGTCGAGGAGCACTACGACCACGAGGCTCGGCTCTTTTTAAGCTTGTATTCACTCAATGGGAATGGCCAAGTCGACTATGTGACGGGCCGGTTAGTCAAGGAATATGCCCGCAGTAGTTATGGGAACCCGGTATACCAGACGGAGGCCCACCCCTTGTTCTACTGGTGGAACCACACCATGTATAACGATCCGGAACAGGATGGCGTGAACGGCAACGAACGGGTCTACCAAGAAAATGTCGATTTTGATATTACGCGTTATAAGCCGTGTACCTTCAATGGACAACCCTGCTGAGCGTCGATGGCCGGGAGTCTCTCCAGTGCCTCTCCGGCCTTCCCCTCCATCCTCTCGATAGATTAGATTTCCAGAATGTCCTGAGCCACCCCCTATTCCGATGATATGCTACTGCCTCATGTCCACTGGTAGGGCTCGATGAAAACACCATCGTTCGTTCAGATCCTTGCGAACCGGCGGATCGCCATCATGTTGCCCTTGGGTTTTGCCTCGGGGTTGCCGTTGGCCCTCACGGCTGGAACGCTCCAGGCCTGGTTGACGGTCGTCGGGCTCGACCTGAAGACCATCGGCATTTTTACGCTCGTCGGCCTCCCGTACACCCTGAAATTTTTGTGGGCTCCCTTGATGGATCGCCTGGTCCCTCCCTGGTTGGGACGCCGACGCGGATGGATGTTGGTGATGCAGATCAGTGTCGCGCTCGGCTTGGCGGCTATGGCGGTGACTGGGCCTGGCCAGCGCACGGAAATATTGGGGATACTGGCTTTCATAGTGGCCTTCCTTGCTGCCTCACTCGATATCGTTTTCGACGCCTATCGGACCGATGTGCTCTTACGTCCGGAACGCGGTTTCGGTGTAGCTGTGTGGGTGAATGGGTATCGATGTGCGCTGTTGCTTGCGAGCGCCGGCGCCCTCCTATTGGCCGATCGTATTGGATGGCAGAATACCTATTTGCTGCTTGCTGCGTTAATGTTGGCGGGAGTCGTCACGATCCTCGTCAGTCCGGAGCCGTCAGAGCCTGGTGCTCCACCGGCGAGTCTCGCCGAAGCGATTGGAGGGCCGCTGAAAGAGTTCTTTACGCGCCCAGGGGTGATCGGGCTTCTCGCCCTCATCGTCTTCTATAAAATCGGAGACGCCGTCGCAGCCTCGCTTCAAACGGCATTTCTTATTGGAGGGATGGGCTTCTCCGTCAGCGAGGTCGGGTATGTAAAGGGTCTTGGGATCGGAGCCACGCTCATCGGCGCATTGGCCGGGGGTGTCGCAATGGCCAAGCTCGGGATGGTTCGGTCGTTATTGCTCTTTGGTCTGTTACAAGCGGTCTCAAACTTGGGATTCATGTGGCTTGCCTGGATGGGCAAGAGTTACGCGGCGCTCACGGCGTCGATTCTGATCGAAAATGTCACCGGCGGCATGGGCACCGTCGCGTTTGTCGCACTGATTATGTCGCTGTGCGACCATCGCTACACTGCAACACAGTTCGCGTTGCTCTCATCGCTGGAAGCGCTCGGGCGAGTATTTTCCGGTCGTCCGTCGGCTGAGTTAGTCGAAATGGTCGGCTGGGCTCAATTTTTCTTCTGGTCGTTTCTGATCGCGTTACCAGGTATCTGGCTAGTGTGGGCTCTCCGAACGCAATTAGATCGAGAAGCCGACCGCGATGCGCAAGCCAATGCCGGCTCAGCCGGTCTATAACGGCCGTAGGCGTCTCTGGAGGAACAAGACGAACAGCATCAATGTTGGAAGAGGCGCCAGGACGAAAGGGAGAAGCCAAATCCAAACATTTTTGCCCCGCATGCGTGTTTGATCGATCATCCAGACAAAGATCCATACGATCAAGCCGAGATAGTTGATGGCCATCCATCCGGTCATATAAGTCTTGAGGCCGCTCATGTTGTCCGGCGCTGTATTGAGGAAAAGGATTCCCAATGTGAGCATAAATAGTCCCAACAGGGCTGCGACAAGGCGTTTGCTCCAGACAAACATGAGGATCCTCCTGATAGAAACAATGTGGGCAGCTTGATTGCCGTCACAAACCTAATGGGGTAGGCTAGCCATCCGTCTGTTGTTTGTCAAAGGGGGGCGCGGGCCTATATGAGTCTTCTGCGCTTGAGCCTAGTCGTAACGGTATTGGCCATGATGGTCGTGCTGGTACTGACGAATCCCACCATGGATCAATACTTGAGCTTCGTGCAAGTCGAGCTTACCAAGGCTATGGATCGAATGGATCAGTCCACACCTGAACGGGAAGGCACGGTGGTCCGAAATATCTTTCGCAGGCATAGTCAGGAGCTGCTCAATAGCGTAGTGCGACCTCATACCTTGCGTAAAAACTGGGGGGTTCTCAGCTGGTTTGAAACTACGGTGCTTGGTACTCGGGTTGTGGTTATTGGCATCGGCAGCCAGTTTATTCCTGTTGAGGGAGTGGATGAGGCCATTTTGACCCTCGGGCGCCAAGTATTTTAGTTTTTTTATCTTTGAGTATCCTTTTAGACGTCGAGATTCGCCTCTTTTCGGTCAACGCACTGTGGATAAGTCGGTCTAAATTCCTAGAAGTTAGCGTTTCCCAATCATTTTTGGTTACCCACAGGATTTCATCCGTTTCCCCAGCCTAACCACTACAGTTGGTATTGACAATTAACCTGGATCGCTATATGTAGATGCTCCATGGGTTGATCAATCGTCGAGACGTCAGAATTTAGCCGTTCGTTGCACCTAGTCATACTGAAACTGAAGCCTGATTATTCCTGTTTGGGGTCGCAAGCGGTCCCACGCCAATTACGAAGACTGCGGGAGGGGAAATTGTGAGAATAGAGCGCCGATTTACACGTCGTGGGCAAAGTCCCTATGAAGGCCTGCCTTTTGTTAAACGTTCGTCGGAAATTCGTAATCCCGACGGATCGACCGTGTTCAAATTAGAAAACATCGATATTCCAGAGCCCTGGTCCCAGCTCGCGATCGATATTCTCGCGCAAAAGTATTTCCGGAAAGCCGGAGTGCCGCAGCAAGATGAGCAGGGGAATCCGGTTATCGGGCCTAACGGCAAGCCGCAGCTTGGCGGAGAGTGTGATTCCCGGCAAGTGTTTGAACGGCTCGCCGGCTGTTGGACCTCCTGGGGGAAGAACTTCGGCTATTTCAAGACTCCGGAAGATACCGATGCCTTTCATGATGAGCTTCGGTACATGCTCGCGCATCAGATGGTTGCGCCCAATTCTCCCCAGTGGTTTAACACGGGGCTTCATTACGCGTACGGACTCTCAGGGCCTGCGCAAGGGCATTATTACGTCGACCCCAAGACCCGTGAAGTCGTCAGAGCAACCAATGCGTTCGAGCACCCGCAGCCGCACGCCTGCTTTATCCAATCCGTTGACGACGATTTGGTCGGCGACGGCGGCATCATGGATCTCTGGGTGCGAGAAGCGCGCCTGTTCAAGTACGGATCTGGGACCGGCACCAACTTTTCCAAGCTTCGCGGCGATGCCGAGCCGTTGTCCGGTGGCGGACGCTCGTCCGGATTGATGTCGTTCCTTCGCATCGGCGATCGAGCGGCAGGCGCCATTAAGTCCGGCGGGACGACCAGACGGGCAGCCAAAATGGTCTGCCTCGATTTGGATCACCCCGACATCGAAGAATTTATCAACTGGAAGGTGTTGGAAGAGCAAAAAGTTGCCGCGATGGTCACCGGGTCAAAAATCTGCGCACAGCGCCTCAATGCCGTTCTCAAGGCCTGTCACGTTGTCGATGATGCCGGTCAGGTGGGAATAGAGGTCGATGCCAAGCAGAATCCGATCCTCAAAGATGCCCTGGCTGCGGCCCGTCGGGATGCGGTTCCAGAAGCCTATATCCAGCGGATGTTCTCCTATGCACAGCAAGGGTTTACTCATTTTGTGTTTCATGAGTACGACACGAATTGGGACGGCAAGGCCTACCAAACGGTGTCCGGCCAAAACTCGAACAACAGCGTGCGCATTCCCAACGATTTCTTTGCAACGTTGGAGGCGGACGGTGATTGGCAGCTCAAGCGCCGGATCGACGGCAAAGTCTCCAAGACCATCAAGGCTCGAGAACTCTGGGATCAGATCGCCTGGGCTGCTTGGATTTGCGCGGATCCAGGCACCCAATACGACACCACCATCAACGAATGGCATACGTGCCCGGAGGATGGCCGAATCAATGCCTCCAATCCTTGTTCCGAATATATGTTTCTCGACGATACGGCGTGCAATTTGGCTTCGCTCAACCTCGCTCAATTCTTTTCGACAGAAGGCCAATTCGAGCTGGAGAACTTTCGCCACGCGGTGCGTCTTTGGACGATCGTACTGGAGATCAGCGTCCTCATGGCATCGTTTCCCAGCCGCTCCATTGCAGAGAAGAGTTATCAGTTCCGAACGCTGGGGCTCGGCTATGCCAACTTAGGCACTGTGCTGATGCGGCAAGGTATTCCCTACGATTCTCCCGAAGCATTGGCCATCTGCGGCGCATTGACCGCCATCATGACCGGCGAGGCCTATGGCGCATCGGCTGAAATGGCCGCAGAGCTGTGGCCGTTCCCTGGTTATGCCAAAAACCGTGAGGCGATGTTGCGCGTCATCCGTAATCACCGGCGTGCCTCGTATAATGCCGCTCCGGAAGAATATGAAGGCTTAACGATTGCACCGGCCGGGATCCAGCCGCAGCATTGCCCTCCTGAGTTGCTCATGGCGGCACGTCGTGCCTGGGACCGTGCTCTCGAATTGGGAACGGCCTATGGGTACCGCAATGCGCAGGTCACGGTGATTGCTCCTACCGGCACGATCGGACTCGTGATGGATTGTGATACGACAGGCATCGAGCCGGATTTTGCGCTTGTCAAATTCAAGAAATTGGCCGGTGGAGGCTATTTCAAGATCATCAATCAAAGCATACCCGCTTCCCTCAGAACATTGGGGTATGCCGAACCTCAGATTCAGGACATCGTGAACTATTGTGTCGGCCGGCAAACCTTGCAGACCGCACCATTCATTAACCATGAGAGCCTGAGACAGAGGGGATTCGATGATGCCGCGCTCGCCAGAATGGAAGCCGGTTTGGCCCAGGCCTTCGAGATCCAATTTGTGTTTAACAAGTATGCATTGGGTGAAGATTTCTGCCGGGAAAAGCTGGGGTTGACCGACGCACAATTGAGTGAATCAAACTTCAATATGCTGAAAACGCTGGGGTTTACACAGGAAGAAATTGCCGCTGCCAACGATTATTGCTGCGGCACCATGACAGTGGAAGGAGCCCCATACCTCAAGCCCGAGCACCTTCCAGTCTTCGATTGTGCCAACCGCTGTGGCCGGATCGGTCAGCGATATATCGCCGTCGATGCGCACATCCGCATGATGGCGGCGGCACAGCCGTTCATCAGCGGCGCCATCAGTAAAACGATCAATATGCCGGCCGATGCCACGCTGGAAGAAGTGAAATCAGCCTATTTATTTGCATGGAAGAGCATGGTCAAGGCCGTGGCGTTGTATCGCGACGGCTCGAAGTTGAGTCAGCCGTTATCGGCTTCAACCGACAGCGGCAAGACCATCGAGGCCTCGTCGGAAATATTGTCGATTGCGGAAAAGATCACAGAACGGGTGTTGGTACGGTACCTGGCAAAGCGCAGGCCACTCCCGGCCAGACGCAATGGGTACACGCAGAAAGCCGTTGTCGGAGGGCACAAGCTCTATCTACGCACGGGTGAGTATGAGGATGGTACGTGTGGCGAAATTTTCCTCGATATGCACAAAGAAGGGGCCGCATTCCGCAGCCTCATGAACTGTTTCGCCATTGCGATTTCACTGGGCCTCCAACATGGCGTCCCTCTTGAGGAGTTCGTCGAAGCGTTCGTGTTTACCCGCTTCGAGCCGAATGGGCCGGTCAAATTGAACGACCGTATCAAGATGTCGACGTCGATCATCGATTACATCTTTCGAGAGCTTGCCGTAACCTACCTTGACCGCTATGACTTGGCACAGGTCCAGGAAGAGGACCTTCGAATGGACTCCGTCAAGATGGACGAGCAGGATCCTGAATGCGTCGATGAGGAAGCCACTCCTGAGACGCTGGCTTCGGCATCGATCAGCACAGAAATGTTTCCATCTCGACGCGGGGCCATACCCCGTCACAAGGGCAATGGCCAAGGAAATGGAAATGGAAACGGTAACGTGGCTCATTCCGTCGAGCTGAAGCGTGAAACATTGACCTTGACTGCCCTACAAATGGCGCGCCAAAAGGGCTATGAGGGAGATCCCTGCTCCGAGTGTAAGCAGTTCACCATGGTACGAAACGGGACCTGTCTCAAGTGTGAAACCTGCGGTACCACTAGCGGTTGTTCGTAGGAGGGAGGACTCAATGAGTACGGTTCTTCGCGAGCAAGGGATTGTCACGGTCCACGATCAGGTTGTCAGCCTGGTCGCGCAACGATGGGCAAAGGCCTTTCATTGTAAGGTCACGATCCGTACCGGTCTTGAGCAAAATCCCTGGGCTGACCCTCAGCAACAATGCGATATCGTCGGGTGGAGAGTGAGCTCTTCTGGCAACACGGTGGAATGGATGGCTGAGGTAGAAACTGATGATTCGATCAGGGATGTCTCAAGCGTTTCAGCGTGGAAGGAAGCAGTTGTGCGCGGTATCCCATTCTATTTGCTCGTGCCACGCGGCCTCAAGCAGTCGGCGCAAAACTTGGCAGAGAAGGGCTCTGTCCCCGTTAGCGGTATCTACGAGTACACGTTTATAAACGGTTTGTGCCAGGTGCTGTAGCAGGCTAAGTAAGCAAGGTAGGCTGAGGTCAAGGTTGAGCGAAGATTCCGCGCTAGGGAGTAAGTTCCATGCCCACAACGACACAATTGGTCATTCGGGGTTTGAGTAAGCCCGGTGTCATGGCTCAAGTAGCCAAGGTCTTCGGTGAGGCGAAGGTCAACATCAAGGCCTTCTCTGCTCCTGAAGTCACCGGAACGGGAAAGCTGCGGCTGTTGGTCTCGGATCTCGAAGGGGCTCGCGCGTTGCTGAAAGCGGCCAAAATCAAGTTTACAGAAGAAACTGCTTTATTATTGAGCCTCGAAAATACACCGGGGGCGTTGAAAGAAGTGGCGGATCTATTGACCAAGGCTCGCATCAATATTAAATGCGGCTATTGCACCCCCTCCCGCGAGGGGAAACGTGCAGTCGTAGTCCTGACAGTATCAAACACCGCAAAGGCGCTGAAAGTTCTGCAGGATCAATCCCTCGACGAGTTCTAGGCATGTTTCGCAGCCCTCACGCCTGTTGGTCCCGCTGGCCGGTCCTTCTCCTTGTGATCTTCCTGGCCAGTGTTCTGGCGACTTGCAGCGGCGTTCCTAAACCTACCTATTTCCCAGGCTATCCTGTTGGATTCGTGGAGCGTGGCGTCGCCTCATGGTATGGTCCTGGGTTTCATGGGAACAAGACGGCGAATGGCGAACGGTATGACATGCATCAGCTCACGGCTGCTCATCGAACCCTGCCGCTCGGTTCCATTGCGGTGGTTCGATCGATGAGCACTGGCCGGCAGGTGACCGTCCGGATTAACGATCGCGGTCCCTTCGCCAGAGGCCGGGTGCTCGATCTCTCACTTGCCGGGGCCCAGGCGCTGGAGATGACCGGGTCTGGAACCGACGAGATTGAATTGCAAGTGGTTGGGTATCAAGGGAAGCTTGCCGATGTGGGGGCTTTACGAGTGCAAGTCGGATCCTTTTCCGATCAGCAGAATGCGTTCAACCTCTTGGACCGCACAAAGCCTTTCTATCCAGTCGGTCGAGTCCAGGTTGTCGATCTGCCGGAAGGCAAGCGATATCGAGTTCAGATCGGTCAGTTTTCCAGGGAAGCCCAGGCAGAAGCCGCTGCTTCCCATCTCGAATCCATACTTGGACTTCAAGCTTTTGTATTTCGGGACGACTCATAATAAATAGTGCCCGCTTCATCGAGCGAGCCTTCCCAATACCTCAGCTTTTCTGCGGACATGCATTGCAACTCTTTGATATCCTGGCGTGTTTTTAGCATAAGCTTGCTCGCCACTCCATCCATATGGTACATCTACACCTCCATGGATACAGGTCCGATAGGTTCCTATCACGGTATTTCGTTCCACCAAATCGTACATTGCCGGTTCAAGGCAATAGGGGATAGCCCCTGGGCTCTCAGGTATTGTAGACCGACCGGCATAGTTGGTCGCCTCTAATACAGTGCAATCCATGGATATCCTAATACTTTTGGGCCTTATTGTTCTTTCGGCTGTGATATCCACGGCTGAAATCGGCTTCTTTTCGGTCAATTCAACAAAGCTGAAGGCGCTGGCCCAAACTGGGAATACTCGAGCGAAGTTAGCCCTCCATCTCCGCAGTGATCCCCAAAGACTCCTCTCGACCATTTTGGTGGGCGACCGATTGATCGGTGTGGCGACGCCGATGTATGCCACTTTTCTGACCCTGAGTATCTATGGCGGCCAAACGTTTTTTGATGAGGCGATTGCCGTTATGGTCGGCCTGTTGACCTTTGTCCTCTTGGTGGCTGTCGATGTGATCCCTAAAACGTTAGCCGCCAAGTTTTCGATTCCGGTCACGCTGAACATGGCCTACCCGGTCTACGGGGTTCAGTTACTACTCAAGCCCCTCTTATTTGTGATCGTGCCGATGATCTATAAGCTGACAGGAGGGAAAGGTCTGACACTTCCCCTCGTGACTGAAGAAGAGCTGAAGATCATGCTGGACGAGGGAGGCAAGACCGGGACTATAGAGTTCGAGAAGGTGAAAATGATCAAGAACGTCTTCCAGCTTAAAGACATTACAGCTGAAGACGCGATGACCCCCCGTCTCTATGTCTTTTCATTAGATGGTAACCTATGCCTGAAAGAGGCTCAGGAGCTTCTCTATAACTCGAAATACTCACGGATCCCAGTGTATGACGGGACGCACGATAACATCACGGGCATTCTCTACAAGACGAGGGCATTGACCGAACTCGCCAAGGGTCAGAATGAGTCGAAACTCAAAGACATTGCCTATCCCCCACTGTTCGTTCCCTCAGGCAAGACGGCGGACGATCTCATGAAGCAGTTTCAGCAGGAGAAACGGCATATGGCTGTCGTGGTCAATGAGTTCGGCGGTGTCATGGGGATTGTCACGCTTGAAGATCTTCTTGAAGAAGTAGTCGGGGAGATCATGGACGAAACCGATATCACGGAAGAACTGATTAAGCGGTTAGGGAAAAATCATATCCTTGTTCATAGTAGAACCGAAGTGCGCAAGGTCAATGACTTCCTGAAAGTCGACCTCGGCGATGAAGCCGTGACGATCGGTGGCCTTATTCAGCAGGAGCTTGGCCGAATTCCCAAGGTTGGAGAAGAAGTGCGGATCGCCAACTGCCGGATCCTCATTCATGAAGCCGAGCCACGATCCATCCGCAGCGTTCAAATCTTTCGCGAAGAAAAATCGCCGGCACAAATCGAGGCTCCGAACCTCGACCTCGTCAGTTAATCTCTTTCTCGTCTTTCCCGATCAGGGAAGCAAACTCCTGTTCAGTCAAAATTGTCACCCCCAGCGTACGGGCTTGGTCCAGTTTGGACCCAGGGTCTCGTCCCACCACCACATAGGATGTTTTCCTACTCACGCTTGAGGACACACGCCCTCCCACTGTTTCCACCGCCTGCTGCGCGCTGTCTCGCGTGAAGCGATCCAGCCCCCCGGTGAATACAAACGTCTTTCCCGCGAGCGGAGATTGCATTCGATTGCCCGTTGCCATTCCCGGGGCAACTTGTACGCCTAATTCCTGGAGCTGTACGATGATCTCCCGGTTGCGCGGCTCAGACCAATAGGCCGCCAAGCCTTCGGAAATCTCAGGACCGATCTCCCGAATTTGCTGAAGGCGCTCTCGATCCGCCGACATGATCTCATCGAGAGATCCAAACTCACGGGCCAGGACTTTGGCGATATGTTGTCCGACTTGCCGAATCCCTAATCCCATCAGAAACCGATTAAGAGAAACGGTCTTACTGCCCGCAATC